>CAYXWE010000117.1:0-8523 GCA_964468145.1 uncultured Pleurocapsa sp. | reverse complement strand
TACCCTCAGCAACACCAGAAGGAACACCAGAAGCAGCACCAGTACCAGCAGCACCAGAAAACTAAACTAGATTGAACAGTATTTCGGGTAGAGAACTATATTACTGGTATCAACAAGCCAAAGATCGAGCAAGATCTTCGGGTATTGATGCAAATGAAATTGATTGGTTACTCCAAGTCACAACAGACTTGAGTAGCCTATCTTTAAAGCTAGGTTCGTTCCAAACTCAAACAAAAATCAATAGTAATAAATCTTTGTCAGAACTAAAGCAACTCTGGCAACAACGTCTTCAAGAACGTTTACCAGTGCAATATCTGGTAGAAACAGTTTTTTGGAGGCGTTTTCAGCTGAAGGTAACCCCTGCAGTTTTGATTCCTCGTCCTGAAACGGAATTAATAATTGATATTGCAGTAAATGCTACACAACATCCTGATTTTCCAACACCCGCTCGACATTGGGTAGATTTGGGTACGGGTAGTGGTGCGATCGCCCTAGGACTAGCAGATAGTTTTCCAGGTAGCCAAATTCATGGGGTAGACTGTAGCCAATCTGCATTAACCATTGCTCGCGAAAATGCTCTCAGTTTGAGATTAGCATCTTTAGTTGAGTTTTATCGCGGTAGCTGGTGGAGTCCTTTAGAGTTTTTGCAGGGTCAAGTTAGTGGTATGGTTGCCAATCCTCCCTATATTCCTACTGCAGACATTAGTAAACTACAGCCAGAAGTATCGAAACACGAGCCTCTTATAGCTTTGGATGGGGGTCTAGATGGCCTAGATGATGTACGTTATTTAGTACAGTCAGCACCTCGGTATTTAGTGTCTGGAGGAATTTGGCTAGTAGAATTAGCGATCGCTCAGGCTAGTACCGTAACTGAATTGTTGATGCAGCAGGGAGAGTATTATGATATCCAAGTCTTAAAAGATCTAAACCATATCGATCGCTTTGTATTAGCCTATCGTCGATAGATTTTATAAAATAAATGATATATCAACTAGGTTAGACTTATGGTCAAAGTTTCTCAGGCAAAATTAATAGCAGGTGCGATCGCAGGAGAAGCGATTAGTTTTCCTACAGATACTGTCCCAGCACTGGCTATTAAACCAAAATACGGTCAACGTATTTATCAGTTAAAACAGCGTCCTGAGTACAAACCGTTGATTCTCATGGGAGCTTCTATTGCAGATTTACTTCCTTTTATAATTTATACTCCCGAACAATTGAAAGCGTGGCAAGAATTAACAGAAAAGTATTGGCCTGGTGCGCTGACTTTGGTACTACCTGCTTCTCAATTAGTACCTGCGGTAATTAATTCTAACAACAGTAATACTGTTGGTATTCGAGTTCCCAATCATCCTCTTGCTTTACAAATTCTTCAACAAACAGGCGTATTGGCTACTACTAGTGCTAATATCTCTGGTACTGAAGCACTGACTGAAACTGATGACATCGCCAAAACTTTCCCTGAGGTTTTAGTGCTAGAACCTAATAACCTAGAAGAAAACAGTAATTTGAGTAGTGGGCTTCCCTCAACAGTGGTCGGTTGGGAAAACAACCAGTGGCAAGTTTTCCGTCAAGGAAGTATTAAAATCGCCAGCAACTTCAATACGACCCACAACCTATATTAGATCGATCGCCAAGAAAAAGAGTATCAAACAAAACAAATAATTAACCAACTATCAATCTCCTCTAGCCATGAATGAAATCAACGAGCTAAAAGAAGAACTAAAACAGGCGCAATTGGCTTACCAAATGGCAGCCCAGATGAGTCAGTTTAAGGCAGGGTTTTTGGCTCGAACTTCCCACGAATTGAGATCGCCCCTCAGCAGCATGATTGGTTTACATCAGCTTATCTTGTCGGATTTGTGTGAAAGTCCTGAAGAACAAAAAGAATTTATTGCTCAGGCTTATCATTCTGCGCTGAAGTTGATGAAATTAATCGATGAAATTGTAGCGGTTTCCAAAACAGAATATGGTAGTAACCAACTGAATTTAGAATCTCTTCAGCTAACTGAAATATTTGCGGAGATAGATCGTCTTGCCCGTCTTCCTGCAGCCAATCGCAATCTTAACCTAAACATAATTACTCCCGATCCTCAGATCGCAATTTTTGCAGATCGCTCTCGCTTGATTCAGTTAATTTCCAATTTAATTGATAGTGGCATATCGGAAATGAAATCAGGTACGATAGAGCTATCAGTAGTCGGGGTAACGACCGATAATGTTACTCTAAAAATCGATTTAGAATGTCCAATTTCTTTATGGCAAAAACAAGAAATTGTCGAACCAAGTTTTGAGGAACAAGACTTAGAGCGAATACGCCAATATCTTCAAGAAATTAACTTGTCCGCTAATATGAAGCTATTATTATCTCAAACAATGCTAGAAACGATGGGCGGAAATTTAGAAATTTTGGATTATAGCGACCAAAAAGACCGCGAACCTTTTACGAGAATGATTTTAACCTGTAAAAAACCAAAAGAGTAGTAAGTTTACTCTCTAAAAATCAAAAAAGGAGCAAAAGCTGCTAGTGCTTAAGTTTATTCATACAAACTACTACTAACAAGTTCTGTCCTTCTTGGTTATTTACCGAACTCGCGAATATTAAACATTTTGGTTTCAATCCTCTTGCTCAAGGAAGAAAAAAGTGCGTATGGGCACGCTCGCTACGTTTGTTTCGGATTCAAAATTGCGCTTATGGGCGGGCTGCGTCAACGAGGACACGGGGAACGCGCTCTGCGCGGAGTGAGTTGCCCGTTTGGATTTTAAATCCAAGTTACGCTCGCCGAAATACGCCCAGTTTGGGAGATTATTTTACGCCCTCAAAGAAACGATAAATGCTAAATGTAATGACCGAGTAAGTCGGATATTTTGTTCTAAAATATGATTTATTTTACTTAGTATTTAGATTTAATACTGGTGCTTACTTTCCTGAGAATATTCTTGCTCCCAACACTTTCTAAATAAAGAAATTTGATACAAATACCAAAAGTGCCTCATGTTCCACACAGAATATTTGCTAAAAAGCTGTTGATTAAAATATTGCCAAACTAGACTTGTAGTTAATTTAATTTTTCTATTCATCGACCAAGATTCCTTTATTAATAATTTGGGATTGGTTAAATTGGTTTTAAAGTACGAAAAACAATCAAAACTATTCGACTATTAGGGATCGATTTGTTGAATTGTCTTCTATTATTAATTTGCCCAATTCATGACGATTCTCCTTGGTCGGAATTGCCTAAAATTATTACCTGACTACAAAAATGTTGGGTATTTTCAACAATTGTCAAAAAAAACTTATTCTGCTCTGTTAAGTTTAGCTTCTGGTAATGTCAAGAGTTATTTTGCCTCCAAAATCGGGAATTGGTGCTGCCGGTTTAGATAACTTGACGCGAACCTGAGTTACTTTTTCGATGCTTAATATTCGCTCTGCGATCGCACTAACGAGCTTTTCAACCAGATGAAATTTTGATGAGATAATTAGTTCTTTAGTAACTGCGATCGCCTCGCGGTAGTCTACCGTATCTTCTATATCGTCAGATTTCCCTGCAGGATCGAGATCTACCCAGAGAGTTAGATCTACTTCAAACCACTGTCCCAATACCCTCTCTTCGGCTAGATAGCCCACATAACCATAAGCACGAATACCATTTACTTGAATTGAGTCCGACATAATAAGAGTGGTCAATAGTTCCCAGAAAAAGATAAACAAATAAACAGCAAATAGCAATCTACCACGCACTAAGCCCAATTTATCTTACTTTTAAGCTATTTTTTAGCTAGTTATCTGTAACCCATAGTTATTCAATAGGCTTAATTTGCATTACAATTGAAGTCATATCGTCCCCTGAATTATTATTAGCACCGCTAAATTGTTTCACCTGAGAGAAAACATGGTCGAGTATTTCATCGGGGGTTTCTAAATGCTGACAAGCCCATTTAAAACACAAACAAAGATTCTCCTCGTCAAAGCGATCGCCCTCTTCGTTGGCTGCATCGGTAAAGCCATCGGTGTAATAAATAATCGTATCCCCAGGATATAGCTGGGCGGTGGCATCTTCATAATCTGATTCCATATCCAAACCGATCAGCATTCCCCAACTATCTAGTTTTTCCAAAGTATTGGTCACCTTACGCCATAATATTGGTGGATTATGGGCTGCATTGGTAAAGGATAAAGTTTGCCTAGCGGGGTTGTATTCGGAGTAAAACATACTCACAAAACGGTGAGAATTTTCTAGATCTGCATACATTACGCGGTTGAGATGACGCATGATTTGGGCGGGAGAATGGCGGTTTAGTACTTCTGCCCGCAACATACCTCGCGTCATGGTCATAATCAATCCTGCAGGAACACCTTTGCCCATCACATCGCCAATGACAATACTCCAGGGGACATCACTGGCTAATTCTTGGTGTCCGTTTTCTAAGCGGTCGTAGTTGGTAGGAATAAAATCATAATAGTCTCCCCCGACGCGACTTGCTGTTTCACATTTAGCTGCGATCGACAATCCTTTAATTTGAGGACATTTACTAGGTAAAAGACGTAGTTGAATTTCTGAAGCGATTTCTAGTTCGCGATCTTGTCTCTCTTTGGAACGTAACTCTACCGTTAATTCGTGGTTAGCGATCGCTACAGCAGTTTGATCTGCTACTAGTTGAGTTAATTTTCTTCTAGTTGGTGTCCAAGAATAATCTACCTCGGTGCTAAATACATAAAGGCGACCTTGTTCGACATTTTTAACTAAGATAGGAGTCCCAAAAAACTGGATTTGCGACTTTAATTCCTGGTTTATTTTTTCGTCAATAATTTCTGAAAGCCGAGATGATGTATTGATAGTTTTGTGATGGTCAATCCGCGAGTGATTTACTCTATCTTTTACCCTATCGAAGATTTGCCTTACTTCTAAACCAACTTTGCTATCTTGGCAGTGAATTTGTTCTAAATGTACTTTATTTCCCTTATACAAAACTAATGCTCCCCCAATAGAATCTGTTACTCTTGCTGCCATTAAAGGAGTCAGTTCTAAGAACTGATTCAAGTTACTAAAACTACGCAGGGCAAATCCTAGGGAGCTTAACAAATCTTGAATTTTATTTTGTTCTCTTTGGAGATTAGCCACTAACTCCTTTAGAGCGACAATAGGATTAGATTTTCCATTTGAGGATTGGCTAACACTACTATTTTCTTGAGAGGGATGGCCATGAGAAGGTACGACAGTCATTGCCTCTACAAATTTAGACATCAGTTTATTGGTTCATCGGTCAGAAATAAATTAAAAAGTAGAGTAATAATAAAATACTCGATCGGACAGGATTAAAATGTTCTTAAGGCAGTCTAATCGATTGATGGCTGAAACTTAATTAATTAAGATACTGACCTCAATTTTATTTATCTCAATATTGGTTGATTCATAATAACTCGAAATAGCTAATACGCCAAGAAAATAACATACAAATACTGAAATTTTCAGGCTTCATAATATAATTAAAATTTTATTGGGTGCTATCTAACCATTGAGTAATGCTTCGACAAATTCATAACTAGAGAAAGGTCTTAAATCTTCAATACCTTCTCCTGCACCTATAAAACGAATTGGTAAATTTAGCTGTTGAGTTACTGCTAGAGCCACACCACCTTTAGCACTGCCATCTAGTTTCGTTAGCACCACACCACTTAAATTGGCAGCTTCAGAAAATACTTGCGCCTGACGCAAGCCATTTTGTCCTAAAGTTGCATCTAATACTAACAAAGATTCTACTTTGGCATCGCTAGCTTTTTTATCTATGATACGGCGAATTTTTGCCAATTCTGCCATTAAGTTTTGTTTATTTTGCAGTCTTCCTGCAGTATCTACTAATAGTAATTCTGTATTCTTAGCTTGAGCAGCAGCGATCGCATCGTACACTACTGCAGCAGGGTCGGTATTTTTGCCAGGATTGGCAATAACAGGGGTATTCGTCCGTTCTCCCCAAACTTGTACCTGTTGTACCGCAGCAGCCCGAAAAGTATCCGCAGCAGCAATCATACAGTTATAGCCAGATTTTTGACCGAGATTAGCTAATTTACCAATGGTAGTGGTTTTTCCCGCCCCGTTGACTCCCGTCAGCAACCAAATATTAAACTCTCCTACTTCGGGAACAAAAGCCTTATCTTCTTTTTCTGCTAGGGGTTTATCGAGGATATCTTGAAGAATAGTTTTAAGATAGGCGATCGCCCCCTCTGGTGGCAATGCCTCCGATTTGAGTTTGGTTTGTAAGGTTTCTATAATATAGTCAGTAGCTTCTATCCCCACATCTGCTTGGAGTAATAGACTTTCAATTTCCATTACTGCATCGTCGTTTAGTGGCCCTTTGCCCACAATTGATTTTAATTGATTGACTAACCCAATACGGGTTTTACCTAAGCCTTGGCGCAGCTTAGTCAACCAACTAATTTCTTCTTCACTTACATCTTCAGCCGATCTTCCACTACCCGCCAATACTTTAGACGACCAAACAAAATCTTCATCTAGTTCTACTACTTCTTCTTCTAAATCTGCTTCGGGTGTCTCTATAGCAGTTTCTTTAAGCTTTTCTAGCCCCTGAGACTTCTGCATCCAAGCAGGAACATTAGATTGTTTTGATTCGGTGGGGGGTGATGTGATTTCTACTGTCGGCGATTCTTCGGCGATCGCTTCTGTAGTGTTTTCAGTTTCTTCTACAACTTCAGCTTCAGATTTTACTTCTTGCGTCTCAACCTCAGATATTTCGGTTTTAGATTCTGTCGAATCCTCTGCTTCTACTGTTTCGGTTTGTGCTTCTCCTTTGCGCTGCTGAATATTTTGATAAGCAGCCTTGGCATAAGCTAAATAATCTGGTTCGGCTACTTCCGTTTCCGAATCGCTGGCTGACTCTACAGCGGTTTCGGGTTGAGCTTCAGGGGGAGTAGTCTCGGATTGTTTTTGCTTTGCTTTTTCGTTACGGCGAAACCAATTAAACATTTTGTAAAAAAGTTGTGTAAAAGAGAGATGAACCTTAGTTTGGATCGATTTTACTGATAATACCAAGGTTCGCTCGTTTATCGACATAGCAAGTCGGTGGTAATTACACTACATCAATAACTAATAACTAATAACTAATAATTAATTTACCCGCCGATCCGAAATTCAATCACATCGCCTTCTTGGACGATGTAATCTTTTCCTTCCAAACGCAACAAGCCTTTGTCTCTAGCTGCACTTCTAGAGCGAGTGGCAACTAAATCTTCATAGCTAATGGTTTCTGCTTTAATAAATTTCTTCTCAAAATCTGTATGAATAACTGCTGCTGCTTGGGGTGCTTTCATTCCTGCAGTAATTGTCCAAGCGCGAGTTTCGGTTTCTCCTGTAGTTAGATAGGTACGCAAGCCCAGCAGTTCGTAAGTGGCTCTAATTAGAGATTTTAAACCTCCTTCTTCCACTCCCAAAGCTTCGAGAAAATCTTTGGTTTCTTCTGGGGATAGTTCGATTAGTTCTGATTCTACCTGAGCAGAAACTACTACTACTTTGGCATCTTCTTCTTGGGCAAATTCACGAACTTCTTCTACCCAACTATTACCCGTCGCTAAATCGTCTTCTGAGACATTCGTCGCATAGATAATGGGTTTGTTGCTCAGTAATCCCAAAGGCTTAATAATTAGCTGTTCTTCTTCGGATAAATCCATACTGCGAACCGATTGACCGTTATCGAGAACCTCTCTAATTTTACCTAGCAATTCTACTTCTGCTCCAGCAGTTTTGTCGTTTTTAGCTTGTTTGCGCTGTTTGGCAATACGTCGGTCTATTTGGTCTAAATCCGCTAAGATTAGCTCTAGATTGATGACTTCTATATCCCGTACTGGCTCGACAGAACCAGCCACATGAATGATGTCGTCATCATCAAAGCAACGTACCATGTGAACGATCGCATCGACTTCGCGGATATTAGCCAGGAATTTATTTCCCAATCCTTCTCCCTTGCTCGCACCTTTAACTAATCCTGCAATATCGACAAATTCAATTCTGGTAGGGACGATTTTTTGCGAATTAGAAAGTTTAGATAGTACTTCTAAACGGTCATCGGGAACGGATACTACTCCTACATTTGGTTCGATGGTACAAAAGGGAAAATTGGCTGCATCAGCCTTGGCATTGGCCACCAAGGCATTGAACATAGTAGATTTTCCTACATTAGGTAATCCGACGATTCCTGCTCTTAACATGACTGCTGGTGTAGACTCTTAGGTTAGGTTTTGCTTTAGTCTGCCAATTTTACTGTATTGGAACTAGATAACTCAAACATATAGCCTCTACCCCATACGGTTTTGATAAATTCACCGCTCATGTCGCCAATTTTTTTACGAATGCGACCAATATGAATATCGACTTTGCGATCGTCTCCGTCGTAATCATTTTTATGCCAAATTTCTGAAATTAATTCTGCTCGATCCCAAACTCGATTGGGATTGTTGGCTAAAAAATATAATAGATCGAATTCCAATGCGGTTAAAGGAATAGTGCGGTC
>CAYXWE010000116.1:0-8529 GCA_964468145.1 uncultured Pleurocapsa sp. | reverse complement strand
CAAAAAGCAGATCGATTGGCAGCGGATTTGCAAAAGCTAGTGGACGAACCTTCTCATAAAAATTTCTTTTCGACTCAGGTAGCCCTTAACTCTCTCCGCCGCCAATTTCCCCGATGGATGAAAGAAACGAACGCGGTGGATCGATATCAGGCGCGGGTCTGGCAAAATCGCTTGGATACTCTCGATCGCCTGTTGAGCTATGGTGAAAATAAAGTCCTCAATCCCAAGCAAACAATAATGGTGCGTTAGTTAGGAGCGTTTTTGCTTCCTTTTAAAATAAAGAAATCTCAGATAGGATGACAAAATCATTGCATAATATAAAGATATGCGAAGAGTCTTGTCGTTCGATATCCAAATTGGAAAACACGCAAAATTCAAGACTTGTAGGATAAATAAATTGCTAGATAAAAAAAATTAATACTTATTATGAAAACTGTTTCCGATAGTAAAAGGGCTTTTTATGCTGCTTATCCCCGTCCTATCAATTCCATTTATCGCCGAGTAATCGAAGAACTTTTGGTGGAGATGCACTTACTATCTGTAAATTCAGATTTTAAGCCCGACCCTATTTATTATTTGGGAATTGTTACTTCTTTTGAACGTTTGATGCAGGGTTACGATCCTCAAAGCGATAAAGAACAGATTTTTAATGCTCTGTGTACTTCTACAGATAATGACCCCCAAAATCTAAAATCTCAAGCAGGAACATTATTATCTTTAGCCAAAGATAAGTCTACAGAAGAGTTGCTGGCTTGGTTGAGTAACCCCACAGCAGGTGATGATGTCGCCTATATAGTCGAACCGATTAAAGCGATCGCAACTAACGATAATTTTAAATACAGTCGTCTATTTGCAGTGGGCATCTACACTCTACTAGAAGAAAGCGACCCCGAATTGGTTGCAGATAAAGAAAAACGCGATGCAGTAGCCGATACAATTATTGAAAGCTTTGGTCTTTCTGGAGACAAAATGAAGAAAGACCTCGATCTTTATCGCGGTAATCTCGAAAAAATGACTGAGTTGCTCAAAGTCATTGAAGATGTATTAGAAGCTAGTCGCAAACAAAGAGCAAAACGGGAACAAGAAAAGCTAGCTAAGAGCGAAGAAGCTAAAGAAACGGAAGAAGCAGCAGCAGAGTAGTAGACGATTATATCTTCTGCGATCGGGATCTGGGGTATCAAAAGTTATTAGTTTTTTGTCAAAAGTTATTAGTCCTTACAAAGGACAAAAGGGCGTACGAGTTTTTTCTTAGTACCCTGTTTGAACTATTAATTTCTCGTTGTTCTGCCTCAGGTTAGCGGATAGTTTATTACTCGCCAACTTTGCTTTTTACCAAGCTGTTAATTTTATTAACAATTTGTACGGGGTTCATGGACTTAGTTAAATAGTCATCTACCCCGTCTCGAAACCACTGTTCCCATTGCTCGTCGTCCAGGCGATCGCAAAGTAACATCAAATCGATCTCATCGATTGACGAGCGTTTAGCGATCGCCCTAGAAAGCTCGTTGGTTGCCAAAGGAGAAGAGTCTGGGTCAACAATTATAATTCTTGGCTGCAATAGTTCGATGCGGTCGATTGCGGTTGCCGAATCCATCAGCCAAACTACCTGATATTTAATGGTATTGAGCAACTGGCACATAAAGGTAGCAATTTCTTCATCTTGGGTGATTAGCATAATCGTTTGGGAATTAGCCAATACAGGATCGATTGCTGTGGTTGTAGAATGGAAATCGGGTTGAAAGGGTATTTTGACTGGCAAATTGACGGTGAAAATTGACCCTTCTCCTAAAGCGGATTCTACTTCGATTGTTCCTCCGTGCAATTCCACTAATTTTTGGGTCAAAGCCAATCCCAAGCCAGTACCGCCATGGACTCGCTGACGAAAATCTTCAATCTGTTTAAACTTTTCAAATAACAGAGGAGTCTGTTCTGGTGCAATGCCAATTCCTGTATCTTCTACTTGAAAAATGACTCGGCGTTTTTCGCGCCAAACTCGCAGGGTTACTTCTCCCTGTTGGGGGGTAAACTTGATGCCATTACTCAGTAAATTAAATAAAATCTCTTTGAGTCTGAGGCGATCGGCAAAAAAGTACTCTTGTTCTACTCTGATTTTAATCTCCGAACTAAGCACGATGTCTTTGGCTTTTGCCGTTTCGTAGACCATTTGCAGCGATTGTTGGGCAATATTGCTGAGGGATATTTGCTCTACGTCTAATAGGTGCTTGCCCGATTCTACATCAGAGAATTCTAAAATATTATTGATTAGGGATAAAAGATGCTTGCCATTTTGCTGGATGAGATGGAGATATTTTTGCTGTTTTTCGGGAGATAGCTGCATTCTAGCGGTATTAGAAGACCACTGTAGTAAAGTACTAGATAAACCAATCACGCAGGTCAAAGGAGTACGCAATTCGTGACTCATACTGCCCAAAAAATCATGCTTGGACTTGCTGGCAGCCTCCGCTGCAATTAAAGCATCTCTAATTTGTTTGGCTTGAGCTTGAACTTGTTTTTCGAGCAGGTTTTTTTGTCGTTGTAATTGCTGGTAGGATTGGTTTTGGTAAATCGCGATCGCAATATATTCGGAGATCAGACGTAGAAACTGAAGATCTTGATAGTCCCAGTCTCTAGTCTTAAAACATTGATGGGCGATCAGCAAACCCCATAGTTTTTCTTTTACCATAATTGGCATTACGGTTTTGGCTTTTACCTGAAATTTCTCAATCAAAACCGACAAACAAGGATTGAGATGGGGACAGTCTGCCACATCATTGATGACTAAATTAAATCCTTGCTCGTATTTATTTCTGCAGCTAGGAGATTGATTCCAGCAGGTTTCTTCTTGAAAACACAGGGTAGAAATTACATCATCTTGCTTGGCTTCGTAGGTAACCGCATCTATTGTCTGTTTTGATTCGGCGATCGAATCGAACTCGTTTACTCGAACGTCTAGCTGATAAATCAAAAGCCGATCCAATCCTAAAAACTTGCACCCGCGCTCGATTCCCGTCTGAATTATTTGAGCCAAATCTAAATTTTGACTAATCTGAATCTTGATTAAGTCTAAAATTCGTTCTTGTTCCACTTGATAATCTAATAGTTTGTTCATCGGTGGATTGGGGTAAAATTGGTAGTTCTCAGGAAATCGGTCTTGACTGCCGATCGATAGTTGCATTGCTCTGGCAACAAAATTAATCGAGTCATCGCAACCATCACTCAGCCGTTCGATAAAGCTGGTTTGTAAATATTTAATTACATCGATCGCCCATTGTTGGCGATCGCCCAATTTAATTAATTCTTGAATTATTGCTTGGCGATCGAAAGCGATCGCTACCTGATATTTTGAATATGGAACTATATTTTCTATAGTTAAAAAAGCATTGAACTTAGAAGTTATTAATAAAATAAAATCTTCTGTTTCTAATTGTTTATTTGGTTCGAGATTGTTGTTAATACCTGCTAACTTAAAAAGTGTATCTTTAACGATTAGTTGAGCTTCATTCTCTTCTTTTTCTCTTAGCCAAAGTCTGACAAGGGACAGTAGTCCTTGCCGATCGATATTTTCTCGTAAAACTAAAGAAGAGTAGGGTTGTAACACAGTTCAAATCCAGCCGAATAGTATAATTATTGTCTCCTTTCTCTCTAGCTTGGCTTATTTTTTTCTGCTCAATCCAAACCGTAATTATTTCTACAGATTAAAATTATTTAACTATGCACAAAATAGCAGCACTACCTGGTGGCTGGAATCCCAATACAGAAGGAGTTATTTTTATCGACCAGACCCCCTCCCCTATTGTATTTCTTACTTATGCGGATACCGACATTCAAACTATTGCTTCTGCTAACTATTTATTAAGCGATGACTTTTGTGAAATTAGAGTAGTCAATCTTTTGAATCTACAGCAACAATTAAGCATTGATGTTTACATTGAAAATGTATTATCCCAAGCTCAAATAATAATTATCCGTTTGTTAGGTGGAAGTGCTTATTGGAGTTATGGATTAGAAAGAATTAAAGAAGAAGTAGCAATCAGCCAAGCACATTTGTTTGTTTTGCCAGGGGATAATTCTCCCGACTTAGATTTAATTAGTCATTCTAATGTTTCTTTGAGTATTGTTAACAAATTATGGCGTTATTTAATGGAAGGAGGTACAGAAAACTTCGCCAATGCTTTAAGATTTGTTAGTGATGTTTGTTGGCAAACAAAGTACGAGCCTCCAGCACCAAAAACTGTACCTGAAATAGAGGTGTATCAGTGGCAGAAGAAAATAGCAAACGACTCTCTAAGTAACCCCAGCAAAGATAACTATTGCGGAGTACTGTTTTATCGTTCTCATTATTTGGCAGGTAACACCTTAGCAATCGATCGCTTGTGTCAGTCTATAGTAGCCAAAAATCTAATCCCTATTGCCATATTTGTATCTTCGTTAAGAAATATAGAAATACAGCAACAACTATTAGTTTTACTACAAGAAAAATCGGTCAAAGTACTATTAAATACCACTAGTTTTTCTTTGGCTAAAATTGACGAATCATCTCAATTAAAATTTTGGTCGCAGTTAAATATTCCCGTGCTGCAGGTTATTCTCAGCAGCAGTACCCAAGAACAGTGGGCATCTAGCCTTCAGGGATTAATGCCCAGAGATACCGCGATGAATGTAGCCCTGCCAGAAGTCGATGGTAGGATTATTACAAGGGCAATTTCTTTTAAATCAGTACAATCTTGGAATGAAAAACTACAAACCAATGTAGTAGTTTATCAGCCCCAAAGCGATCGCCTGGATTTTGTCGCCCAGACAGCGAGAAACTGGGTAAGTCTGGCTAATACTCCCAATAAAGATAAGAAAGTGGCGTTGATTTTGGCTAACTATCCCAACAAAGATGGCAGAATTGCCAATGGGGTAGGTTTGGATACTCCTGCAAGCTGTATCAAGATTCTCGAAGCTTTGCAAACAGCAGGATATACCCTAAAAGATATTCCTGCTACGGGAGATGAATTGATTGGGCGTTTGACTGCGGGGGTGACTAACGATCCAGAAGGCTATATCAACCGCCCCAGTTACCAGAGTTTATCAAGAGAAGAATATCACAAGTATTTCCAGATATTACCCGATGTGGTAAAGCAAGGAATCATAGATCGCTGGGGAGAGATAGAGAAGGGAGGAGAGATAAAGATATCAGGAATACAGTTGGGGAATGTGTTTGTTGGCATACAGCCATCGCGGGGATACGATCGCGATCCGAGTTTGAGCTATCACGCACCCGATCTCGAACCTACTCATGAATATTTAGCCTACTATCATTGGTTGCGGAGTTGTTTTGGGGTACAGGCGATCGTTCATGTGGGTAAACACGGTAACTTAGAATGGCTACCAGGAAAAAGTTTGGCTTTATCTAACAGTTGTTATCCTGAAGTCGCCCTAGAAACTATTCCCAATATCTATCCTTTTATTGTCAACGATCCAGGGGAAGGATCTCAGGCAAAAAGGCGATCGCAAGCAGTAATTATCGATCATCTAACTCCACCCCTTACCCGTGCAGAATTGTACGGTGGGCTGGAAAAATTGGAGGCTTTAATTGATGAATATTACGAAGCCCAAAGTTTAGATCCTACAAGACTTAAAATTATTAGCGATCGCATTACTGAGTTAGTGCAGCAAGAAAACTTAGATCGGGATCTGGGAATTAAACCCACCGATACTCAATCTTTGACTCAATTTCTCTCCGTAGCCGATGGCTATCTGTGTGAATTAAAAGAAGCTCAAATACGCGACGGGTTACATATTTTTGGTCAATCTCCCCAAAACGAACAGTTAAGAGATTTAATAATTGCGATCGCCCGTTCTCCTAGCTACAACCGCATCGGTATTACCCAAGCTTTAGCTAAAGATTTTGGTTTGGATTTCGATCCTTTGTTGGGCGAAGATGGGGAGATTGGGGGACAAGGAGACTGGGTGATGGGGAGACTGGGTGATGGGGAGACTGGTTATAGACAGCGATTAAAACAAGCCAGAAATAAAGGTATGGCGATCGCTATCTTAGAAGAAATCGCGATCGATTTAATTGATTGTTTGCTAGCCAACCAACCTTTTCCCTTTAACCTTTTCCCTTTAACCGTTAATCAGATCCAATGGATCGAAGATACCCTACTACCCAATTTAATCCAAAGCGATCGCGAAATTATTAATTTAATCCGAGCCTTAGATGGTAAATATATACCCAGTGGGGCATCGGGCGCGCCCACTAGAGGTAGACCAGAAGTATTGCCCACGGGACGCAATTTTTATTCAGTAGATATTAGGGGGATTCCTACCGAAACAGCTTGGCAAGTGGGTAGTCAAGCAGCAGAAGCAGTTGTGGAACGTTATACCCAAGAAAATGGCGAATTTCCGCAATCTTTGGCTATTTCCGTCTGGGGTACATCGACAATGCGTACTGGTGGGGATGATATTGCTCAGATTATGGCACTGATGGGAGTTAGACCAGTCTGGGACGGTATATCTCGTCGTGTAGTAGACTTTGAGGTATTGCCAGTTTCATTATTGAATCGTCCTCGTGTTGATGTAACGGTTAGGGTATCGGGATTTTTTCGCGACTCTTTTCCCAATATAATTAACTTACTCAATAAAGTTACCAAAACTATCGCTGATTTACCCGAATCAGCCCAAGTTAACCCCTTATCTGCCCAGGTACAGAGCGAACAGCAGTTATTAGAATCTCAAGGAATAGATTCCGAAACAGCCCAAAAACGGGCAGGATATCGAGTGTTTGGCTCAAAACCAGGTGCTTACGGTGCGGGAATGCAGGGATTAATTGAAGCCCAAAATTGGCAGAGTGACGAAGATTTGGCGAGAGCGTATCTCAATTGGAGTTCTTATGCTTATGATGGTAGCGGTCAAGGTTACGGCGTACCAGAATCTTTTCAACGTCGTTTGAAACAGCTACAGATCGTGTTGCACAATCAAGATAATCGCGAACACCATCTCTTAGATTCTGATGATTATTATCAGTTTCAGGGTGGAATGACTGCTGCAGTAAGAAGCCTGACAGGAAAAAATCCCCAAGTCTATTTTGGCGACAATTCCCAACCCGCTAACCCTAGAGTGCGAAAATTAACTGAAGAGATCGCCAGGGTATATAGATCGCGGGTAGTAAATCCCAAATGGATCGCAGGAGTTATGCGTCACGGTTATAAAGGTGCATTTGAAATGGCAGCAACCGTAGATTATTTATTTGCTTACGATGCTACTGCCCATTGCGTAGAGGATTATATGTATCAGGGAGTAGCCCAAGCCTATATTTTTGATGAAAAGGTACAGCAATTTATCCAAAACAAAAATCCTTGGGCGTTAAGGGATATGTCTGAGAGATTGTTAGAAGCCCACCAAAGGGGGTTGTGGCGAAACGTCGATCCTCAAACGATCGATAATTTAAAAGCGATCGCCAATCAAGCAGAAGGAGAAATTGAAGAGATTTAGTGACATGAAACCAATAACTGAAATAATAACCCAAATGACTATCAATACAGCCTTGAAAGAATGGGCGATCGCCGTCGATGCCCTAACCGCAGGAAAAACCATTATCCTGTTACGCAAGGGCGGTATCCGCGAGCGCAAATTTCAGGTACAAGCAGATCGAGTGTGGCTATATCCTACCTACGAACACCAAAAACCAAGTATGCTCAAACCCGAATACGCTACGTCAGTAAAAACTGTAGAATCTGGGTGGCATCCTACCACAGTAGAAATTAAAAGCTGTGCTGAAATAACTGATGTTTTGTCGATTAATAGCGAAGATCTGGTTCGGGCATTGTTACCCTATCATGTTTGGAACGAGCAAATGATAAGCGATCGCCTAAAATGGAAACCTCAACAACCTCTGATGGTTTTACTACTGAAAGTTTATAGTTTGCCCAAACCTCAAATCATTACTTATAACGATGCCTACGGTGGCTGTAAATCTTGGATCGATTTACTCGAACCAATTTCGAGCGCACAATTAGATCCTGTAATTACCGACGATAGATACAGTCAGCTAGTTAGAGAAATTAAAAATTTAGTCGATCGGATTGAATAATACACAAAATACCAACTTTGTAAAGGATTGTATCTTTGAAGATGTGCCAAGATTAAGTTGAACTTTTCTCCATCGAATCATATAGATATGACTCAGCCTTTCCAATTTGCTAATGGTCAACTAGCCCATAGCGCAGAAGACTTACTGAAACTTTGCGAACAATTTCCCGATGATGGGACTAACTATTTAATTAGAGAAGATCTAGAAAAATGGCTCGCCTATATAGGAAAAGAAGATATTGCTCAGTGTGCTGTTAGTGCGCGTCAAACGGCTGCTGGCGATCGCCAAAAACTAGAAGATTTTTTGACTAAATGCCATGCTTTATCATCTCCAGAAACTCAATCCACACCAGAAGAAGTATCACAAGCCAATACTGCAGTAGAAACCCAACCAGAGCCTACTGCTGTAGAAACTGAAACAGTATCAGTATCTCCATCTACTCCTGCTTCTAC
>CAYXWE010000115.1:0-8540 GCA_964468145.1 uncultured Pleurocapsa sp. | reverse complement strand
CTGCAGAATAAGGGGAGGTGGCAAGGAGTAGTTAAAGCCAAACATAAAAGCGGACGTGTTTTTGACGAGGAATTAACTCTCTCTTTTTCTAAAACAGGAGATTTAATTTGTGTCTGTCAGGATATTAGCGATCGCCTAGAAATGGAACGATCTTTAATTGAGAGTGAGAAGAAATATCGTTACCTTTACGAACATACCCCCGTAATGCTCCATTCCATTGATACTCAGGGCAAAATTTTGAGTGCGAGCAAGTATTGGCTAGAACAGATGGGTTACTCTCAAGAGGAAGTAATCGGTAAAAAGTCTACGGAATTTCTTACCCCCGAATCTCAGGAACACGCTTGCAAAGTACTACCTGAATTTTTCCGTACTGGCAGTTGTCAAAATGTTTTTTATCAATGGGTGCGTAAAGATGGCACTATTATTGATGGTTTATTATCTGCGATCGCTGAAATGCACGACGGTAAAGTAGTTCGTTCTCTGGCGGTAATAGTAGACATTACCGAAGAAAGACAAAAAGAAAAACTAGAACTAGCCAATCAAGCAAAAGATAACTTTATCGCTCACATGAGCCACGAATTACGTACTCCCCTCAATAGTATTATCGGCTTTAGTCATATCCTGAAAAAAGACGATCGCCTCATTCCCGAACAGCTAAAATCGGTCGATATGATCTATCAATCAGGACAACACCTGCTCACTCTGATTGAGGATATTTTGGATCTCTCTAAGCTCAATGCCCATAAAGCAGAGCTACAGTATAGCGACCTCGATCTAGCTCGCTTCGTACATAATATTACTAGCATTTTTAATATTCGCGCGGTAGACAAAGGTTTATACTTTCAGACTCAAATATCGTCGGATATTCGTGTAGCAGTAAGGGCAGATGAAACTAAACTACGACAGGTGCTATTTAATTTGTTGAGTAATGCCATCAAGTTCACCCCTAGTGGTACTGTTACCCTTACAGTTAGTAGCCCTCAGCCTTCAGCCCCCAGCCCTCAGCCTTCAGCCCTCAGCCCTCAGCCTTCAGCCCCCAGCCCCCAGCCTTCAGCCCCAGTCAAAACAGTACGCTTTGAAGTAGAAGATACAGGAAAAGGTATTCCCGAAAATAAATACGATCTTATCTTTGCACCCTTCGGACAGCTAGAAAGAGATATTAATAATAAAATGGGGACGGGGTTGGGACTGCCGATCTGTCAAAATATCCTCAAGCTAATGGATAGCGAGCTACATTTAGATAGTGAAGTAGGTCGGGGTAGTTGTTTTTGGTTCGATTTAAATCTAGAAGAAATATTGGGTTACAATTTGCCCTCCGCAATCGATCCTCCAGCCGAAAAAGCCCGTAGATTAGCTGCGCCCTACAAAGTTTTGGTGGTTGACGATAATGCAGATAATCGATTTTTGCTAGTAGAATATCTCCAGAGTTTGGGATTTATTCTCAAAGAGGCAAATAACGGTCGAGAAGGAATTGCGATCGCCTTGAAGTTTCGGCCAGACGTTATCGTGCTGGATCTAATGATGCCCGTGATGAATGGCAAAGATGCGATCGCAGCTATTCGTCAAAAAGAGCTAATTAAGGATACCCCGATCTTAATGGTTTCTGCTAATATTCGTTCTATTATCGATTCATCTGACATCGATTGCGATGGCTTTTTAGCCAAGCCCATAGATTTGGAACAGTTATTAGAAGTATTAGAAGAACTCCTAAGGCTAGATTGGCAGACCTCCACAGAAGGGACAAATCCCTCCCGCATCGACGAAGAAATTGACTTTATTTATCCTGCTAAAGATAAGCTTAATGAGTTGCTAGAGTTAGTGACTTGGGGGAATTTCAAAGAACTAAAACAACGAATACAATCCCTAGAAAAAGCGAATTATCATTATATTCCTTTTACTTCTAAACTCAGAGGTCTCGCTGATAATTGCGAGCAAAACAAATTACAACAATTGTTAGAAATACTAATAGAAAGAGAATAGATATGCGGGCAATATAGGCGATCGCTTGTCGTGGATTTATTTGTTATTTGTTATTTGTCATTTGTCATTACCTTTGTTTCTCAAAGCTTCTGCCTCCTGCCTGCTGCCTCAATACGAAGAACCTCGTACTTCATAAATATAAGAACTGCTATATCTTCCGTAAAATAACGGAGAAAATATTAGCAAACTTCGGTTTGAATACAAATTTATGATTGGTGATTTAACCGATTACTAACTGCTGGGTATTCGGTTACAAATAATGTATGTATTTACTCTACATATTTATTTTAAATGGTTATATCAAAAGAAGCTTTATCGTCTAAAACAATTTTAATAGTAGATGATAAAACTAATAATTTACTGCTTTTATCTAAATATTTAGATCGGGCTAATTATCAAACTTTAATTGCTCAAGATGGCAAGAAAGCGATCGCCACAGCCAAAGCTTTACAGCCAGATTTAATTTTATTGGATGTAATGATGCCAGGAATTGATGGGTTTGGAGTCTGCCAACATCTCAGGAGCGAAGAGACTACCAAACATATTCCTATTATCTTTATGACTGCACTAGCAGAAACCAAAGACAAAGTAGAGGGTTTTAAGGTTGGGGCGGTAGATTATATTACCAAACCAGTAGAAGAAGAAGAATTATTAGCCAGAGTAAGGATTCATCTTGCTCTCTATCATCTTTATCAAAATTCCCTGCAAGATGCAGAGCGACGCAAGCTACTATTTGCAACGAGCGATCGCATCCGTCAATCTCTCGACCTGAAAGTAATCCTCGAAACTGCAACCAGAGAAATTAGAACTCTTTTAAATGGGGATTTTGTCGGTTTGGTTGCACTCAATCGAGAAAAAATTACTCTTAAAGCATCTTCATCGACAGAGACAATAAAATTCAATCTTAAAAAGTGTCTGAACTGCAGTAAGAGCTGTCTGGCAAAAGACAAGCACGAATCTTATCTCAAGGGTCATATTGAAACGATCCAAATAGAAAACTGTCAAAATCATCATCGAGAAGGGACACAGACAGCCTCAGACGATTCTCTAGCCAGACTAATCGCCCCGATCTTAATTAAAGATACCAACTACACCGCTAGTTTTTTCACCCCTGCTGAAGATACAGCCTTTAGCAAAAATATTTTGTATGGCTGGTTAATTATCGATCGCTACTCTTCGGCGGGTGCTTGGCAAAAATGGGAGATCGACTTACTCAAAGAAATCAGTACTTGCTTGGCGATCGCCATTAAACAAGGATTGCTGCACAAGCAATTATCCGAGCTTGCTTTACTCGATTCTCTAACTCGCGTTTATAATCGTCGCTCTTTTGACCGCCAGCTAAAAAGAGAATGGGGAAAACTCAGACGAGCGTGTTCGCCCCTCTCTTTGGTGATGTGTGATGTGGACTGCTTCAAAACCTATAACGATGTTTACGGTCATCAGCAGGGCGATCGATGTTTGCAACGGGTGGCAAAAGCTATCTCCTCAGCACTCAAAAGACCGGGGGATATTCTGGCTCGCTATGGAGGAGAAGAATTTGCGATCGTTTTGCCCCAAACCCAGGAATCTGGAGCAGCAAAGGTCGCCGAGGAGATTAGAAATGCAGTGAAATCGTTGCAGATACCCCATCATAATTCTTTAGTTGATTCTGTGGTTACAGTTAGTTTGGGAGTTGCTAGCACTATTCCCAATAACGAAGATAATCCTCAGCTTTTGATCGAAGCTGCCGATCTTGCTTTGTATCAGTCCAAAAATCGCGGTCGCGATTGCGTTAGCGTCTATCCAGAATCTATTTCTCATTCCAAAGACAGACAAGAATTAAAAATACGCTGGGTCAGACGTTTGCGTAAAGCATTAAACAACAATTTGTTTAGTCTCTATGCTCAATCCATTACGCCTCTAAAGGGAGACGACTGTCGTAAATCCTTTGAAATCCTGTTGCGCCTCCAAGATCGGGCGAATAAAGTAATTCTTCCTGGTGTTTTTATGGACATCGCGGAGCGTAATTTTTTGATGAAGGATATCGATACTTGGGTGGTGAATAATTTATTTGCCACTCTAGAGAAATCCGAGAATGCCAATTGGAAAGATTGCCGTTTCTCGATTAATTTATCCGGGTCATCTCTTAGCAACGAATCCTTTTTACAGTTTCTCCAACGAAGGCTCGCCCAATCTTCTCTTCCCCCCGAACTGTTTTGTTTTGAAATTACGGAATCTGTAGCAATATCCAATTTAGATCGACTAATTGAATTTATTCACTCCCTCAAAAAGATTGGCTGTAGCTTTGCTCTCGATGATTTTGGTAAAGGAGTATCTTCATTGACTTATCTCAAAAGCTTACCCGTAGATTATCTTAAAATAGATGGTTCTTTTATTAAGGAGTTAGATGTTAATCCCGCATCCAAAGTAATGGTAGAAGCAATCGGTCACATCGCAGAGGGCATCGGTTTAAAAACCGTAGCAGAATATGTAGAGAACGAACATATCCTCAACAACGTCCGCGATCTCAATGTAGACTATGCCCAGGGTTTTCATCTGAGTCGCCCGACTGCTTTGCTCGATGCCATTAAATGACAATGACACCCAAGCCCTGACTGCTTTTTGCCCTCAGCCGATGACTCTTTTAGCCTTCAGCCTTAAGGACGACTATGAAAGAACAAAACACGGACAAACAACCCATAGGACAAATTTTAATTGAAGCAGGTTTAATCTCGATCAATCAGATAGAAGTAGCCTTACAAGAGCAAAAATACACTGATTTGAGAATCGGTGAAATACTGGTCTTACACGGTTGGATACCCCAGCAAACCGTAGATTTTTTTGTCGAACAATGGCCAAAAGTACATCAACTACCCAAGAAGCCTTTAGCTTACTATTTTCAAGAAGCTGGATTGCTCGACATAGAGCAGATTAATACTATTCTTAAGCTGCAAGAACAGAGATACGATCGAGTTAGGTTTCATCGTTTGGTAGTAGAAGAAGGTTATCTCAAACAAATTACTGTAGATTTCTTTGCGATGAATCTTTTAAATATTGAAGAACCCCACCCCGTACCCCTTTCTAATGTATACGAAGTACTCGAAGGTTATGCCCAAGAAAAAAAAGACTTTCAAGGGGTCGAACTTTGTAAAGCACCATTAATGAATGTCAGCTTAAAAGGAGTTAAACTAGATGATGCCAATCTCAGAAAAGCAGATCTAACTAGAGCTAATCTCAGTGACTCTAGTCTTGCACGGGTGAATTTAGGGATGGCCAATCTGACAAAAACAGTTCTGACAAGAGTAGATTTTACTGGATCTTATTTAATGGGAGCAAATTTTCGGGATGCACATCTAGAGAAAGCTAACTTTCAATCCGCTATTTTAGAAAAAGCAGATTTTCGAGGAGCAAATTTGGCCGAAGCAAACTTTGCAGGGGCTGACCTCAAAAATGCTAATTTACCGTTGCACTATCGAGATCGGGTTTATTACGATCGCCATACTAACTTTGACTCTGGCTTCGATCCTAAATTTATGGGCTGGAAATTAATTGAGGTAGATTAGATCTATGGGCATCACTCCTGAGTCGTCATAAGTTTTTGACAAATGACTAATAACAAATGACTAACAACTAACAACTAATCGACCAACCTCTTAAAACTTCTGCTACACTCCATGCTTGGGCAAACGCACCTCTAGGAACAAAGGGCGCATCGCCATCAAAAATTTCGCTCAAATTGCCCACACACCCCCCTGTAAGGTGGTTTGACATTGGTTCGAGAAAAGACTGACAAAGTTTTCGATCTTGATACACCTTGAGATGAGCTTGAATAAAATGACCGATTAACCAACCCCAGACTGTACCCTGGTGATATGCCCCATCTCTTTGCAGAGGATTACCGCCATAAACGGGAACATAATCCTCGTGAGTCGGACAAAGCGATAAGCCTAACGGCTTTGCTTTGCTACGCAATCCATGGGAAGTTAATAAATATCGCGAGACAGTATCTACAATCTGTTTTTGTTTTTTGTTGTCTAGCAGGGGTAAATGTTGGATGGTAGCAGCAGGTAAAGATACGGCAAAAATCTGATTGGGGCGTAGAGAATCATCATTACCATCGGGAGTATCTAATACGTCGTCGCAATAGTTTAGATCCGCATTCCAAAAGCGTTGAAAACCCTTTCTAGTATTGGCTGCCATTTCTAAATACTCTGTATCCGACTTACCCAGTAGTCGCGCAAATTCCGACATAACCATCAAAGCATTGTACCAGAGGGCATTAATCTCAACGGGTTTACCAATACGAGGAGTAACTACCCAATCTCCCACCTTCGCATCCATCCAAGTTAATTGGACTCCTTTCTCTCCTGCATAAATCAAACCATCATCATCCAGATGAATATTGTAACGAGTCCCCCGACGATGCCAATCGATAATCTCGGCTAAAGCTGGGTATAACTCGATTATTAAAGCTTTATCTCCCGTATGAGCGTAATAATCTCCGATAGCTTCAAAATACCAGAGAGTAGCATCTACTGTATTATATTCTGGAGTTTCACCGCGATCGGGAAATACATTAGGCAACATTCCCTTATCGATATATTTGGCAAAGGTTTGTAGAATAACTTTAGCCACCTCAAAACGACCAGTAGTTAGAGTCAATCCTGGCAAACTAATCATCGTATCCCTACCCCAGTCGCTAAACCAGGGATAGCCAGCAATAATCGTTTTACCTTCTGGCACATCTTCTAGTGGGCGAGCTACTATAAACCGATCGGCTGCTAATACCAACTGTTCGATCCATTGTGGTGCAGTGTCTATTTGATTTTTAGCATAAAACAGATCGATTAACTCCTTGTCTTTCTGTCTTTCCCTCTCCTTGTCTCCTTGTCTTTCTGTCTCCTTGTCTTTCTGTCTCCCCGTCTCCCAATTTTCCGCACTAGCAACTATCGTTACCGATTCACCCAAATTAAGCTCGACGCTACAATTTCCCGCATATAAATGATCCTCAATGCTATTCAAACCGCGATATTCTTCTATTGCTAAAGAAAAACCCTTGTACCATTCATTATTAATGTCCCAAGCGATCGCATTTTGGTTTTTAAAACCCGATAAAAATAACTCAGCAGCATCAGAAGACGCTTTTATTCTAATTCCTTTTTTTTGATTAATAATTTCATACAAAAGATCCTTACTTTGAGTAGTACAATGGCGATCGCGATAATTAACTAATGCCTTGAGAGAAATATCCAGAGGTAAACTACCCCGCAACATTTTGTATCGAATATAAGTAGTATTATCCCCCTGCTGCATCCAAACTCGTTTCTCTATCAGCGCATCCCCACAGGCATAAATCCAGACAGGAGTTGTGCCATCCAAATAAAAACTTTCTATATTCTTATAACCATCTGGCGCAATAGTGCCATCCGCCCAACGGTTTGTATGTAGAGGATAAGAAGCATTGTTATAGATAACAGTTTCATCGAGCTTGGTTAACATCAAGGTGATACCCACAGGTGGCTGCAGAGTAGCTAATAGCAAGCCGTGATAGGTTCTAGTCAACAAACCCGATATCGTACCAGAACCATAACCACCAATCCCGTTAGTAATTAACCATTCCCTAGTTTCTGATGCGGGTAAATTACTGCAGATTTCTCGACCGAATTTTAGACTCATTTTTTAATTAATAAATTGGGTATCGAATTGTTTTAAACTCAGACATTATGCACTTCTGGAGAATCGTACTTATCTAGGTGAATGAGTTCTAGTTGTCCGCCGACTTCCTGAATTAGGGCGATTTGTCGTAGATATAATCCGCGAAAAATGCTGGCAAAAAACAAAGTGGCGATCGCCACAATCAAACCCGCTGCAGTGGAAGTCAAAGCCTCGCCGATACCCCCCGTCACCCCTGCTGCCTGAGATGATTCGATATCGCCTAACTTGAGAGAAGAGAGGGAGGTAATTAAACCAACTACCGTACCCAACAAACCCAATAGGGGAGACAAACTGATTACCGTTTCAAAACCATTGCTAAACCGTTTGAGTACTGGTATTTCTGCCTGGGCTGCTGTTTCTAGGGCGAGTTTGAATTTTTCTGGGGTAGAACGTTTGAGGGATAGGGCTACCAAAAATATACGGGCGATAGATAAATTGAGATGACGTTGCAACATCATTACTGCCGAGTCGGTATCGTCTCGATAAAGATTTAATAACTGTTTGATTACCTGTTCTTGTTGTCGGGAGGTTCTAAACCAAAAAAGCGATCGCTCTAAAACCATTGCTACAGAAAAGATTGATAATCCCAACAGGGGATACATGACAAACCCGCCACTTTGGAATAGTTGTAATATGCTGTCCATATTGATATTTATAATTGATAAAGCTCAAATCCAAACTTATATGGCAATGATTTTAAAGGAAAATCTGCAGGTAGAGGATCTAAAGGTAATGCTTGTTGTATTGCTTGTAATGCAGCTCGATCGAATTCTGCCGATCCTGAACTTTTGACTATTTGTAAATCAGTAACTTGACCGTTTTTTTGAATATTGAAAGTGAGATATGTAGTTTGTTCCTGGGATGAA
>CAYXWE010000114.1:0-8569 GCA_964468145.1 uncultured Pleurocapsa sp. | reverse complement strand
ATATCAAACAGCCCCCCAACGGTATTGCTCGTAGTTATGAAGAATCTCTAGAAATTTCTAACCGCATCTCCTATCCCGTAGTGGTGCGTCCCTCTTATGTATTGGGGGGTAGGGCAATGGAAATTGTATATTCCGATGGAGATCTCAAACACTACATGACCTATGCAGTAGAGGTAGAACCAGATCGTCCCATTCTAATCGATAAATTCTTAGAAAATGCGATCGAGGTCGATGTCGATGCTCTTTGCGATACTAGAGGAAAAGTGGTCATTGGGGGCATTATGGAACACATCGAACAAGCAGGGATACATTCAGGAGATTCCGCCTGTTCCATTCCCTATAACTCTTTACCCGAAAGTGCGATCGCTACAATTCGTGACTGGACAGACAAATTAGCCAAAGCTTTAAAAGTAGTGGGGTTAATGAACATCCAATATGCAGTGCAGGGAGAACAGGTATATATTATTGAAGCCAACCCCCGCGCTTCTCGCACTGTACCTTATGTTTCTAAAGCTACGGGCGTACCCTTAGCCAAAGTAGCATCTTTAGTAATGTCGGGTAAAAGTTTAGAGTCGTTGGGAGTAGAGAAAGAAACTATCCCCAAACATATTGCGGTTAAAGAAGCAGTCTTACCCTTTAACAAATTCCTCAATACAGATACCTTATTAGGGCCAGAAATGCGCTCTACTGGAGAAGTAATGGGTATTGATACTGATTTTGGTAAAGCTTTTGCTAAAGCAGAAATAGGTGCGGGAGTAGATTTAGCCCTGTCGGGTACGGTATTTGTCTCCATGAACGAACGAGATAAAAAAGCGATTGTTCCTGTAGTCCAAGACTTCATCGATTTAGGCTTTAAAATTATCGCCACTGCGGGGACGCAAAAATCATTACAAGAAAATGGAATTAAAGATGTAGGTTTGATCCTCAAACTCCATGAAGGACGACCCCACGTTGTAGATTCAATTAAAAATAACGAAATTCAATTAATTATCAATACTCCGACAGGGGAAGAATCCCAAACTGATGCCCAATTAATTCGCAGGATGGCATTAGACTATAAGCTACCGATTGTTACTACCATTGCGGGGGCAAAAGCTACTGTAGCAGCTATCCGTTCTTTGCAATCCGAGCCATTGGAGGTTAAGGCACTACAAGAATACATTTAACGCGAGTTCGCTTGGAAGCTAAAACCCTTACTGCTTCGTTGTTAGTTCAACTATTTCTTGATTCAGCGCGGTCTTGGGGGTTTTCCCCAAGACCGCGCTGAATCGCTTTTTAAACTAAGACTATAGGAATATTACTGTTAGCTAATATTGACTTAGATACCGAGCCAATAAGATTGGTATTTAAAGAAGCTCGGTTTTGTTTTGCCATCACGATCGCCGTAACTCTATATTCTGTTGCCAAGCGCAAAATTTCGGGGGCAATTTCTCCTGGGATACTGATAAATTGATGGGGGACATCGAGGAGTAGTTTATTGCTCAGTAGCTCTAGTTTGGAAACATCTGCTTCAATGAGATCGTGGATGTGAAGGATAATCGCTTCACCATTAGTTCGACGAGCGAGATCGGCGACAGCAGTCAGAATCGAGATCGCACTATCGGGAGCAGCATCTACCGCACCTAAAATTACTGTAGTGGCGATGGTATCGGTTTTAGTGGGGTCTACTCGATCTTGAGTCAGGAGTTTGGGGGCAAAAGTCGGTATCGCCCATGCCCCCAGAGGTGCTGTAATCAGAATTGATAAAGCTGCGATCGCCAGAATAATATCGCCTCCTGGGATACCTTGGCTGAGAGGAATTGCGCCAATAGCTGCCTGTACTGTGGCTTTAGCTGAGTTTCCTGGTAATAGAAATAGTTTTTCTTTGAGCGTCCAGTTACTTCCTAAGGTGGCTAAATACCAACCCAGGGAACGTCCTGCAATTAAGCCTAGAACGAGCAATAAAAGACCTGGTAATAAAACATTTCCTAGAATTTTTAGTTCGATAGTTGCTCCCATGAGAACAAACAGTAAAATTTCGCTAGGAATCCACAGATGATTAAATTCTTGGCGCAATCTACGAGCTAGAACGGGACTGAAATTAATCAAGAAAAACCCCATCGCCATTACCGCTAAATAACCAGAAAAATAGGGTAACTGTTCGGCTAATACTACTGGGAGTAAAGCCAAGGTAGCGGTAACCAGAGTATCTTGGACGCTATTTTGAGTTAATTTTAGTTTGCTATGGCAAAAAGCAATTAGTTTTGCCCCTAGATAACCAATAATTATTCCCAAAATAATTTGAACAATTACTCGAACGGGCAGCAACCAAAAATCTTGAGTATTTATATCGCCTTGAGACAAAAAATTCAGCAGCAGGCTAAACAAGAGCAATATCAGAACGTCGGATAAAGCACTCCCCGTTAAAATTGCATCTGCAATACCTTTAGATACTCCCCAGCCCAATGTCTTAAGACGCAACATACCTGGAACAATTACCGCAGGAGATTCCGCACTAATGACGCAGCCCAAAAGTAAACCCGTCAGCCAATCAAACTGAAACAGCCAAATGGCAATTACTGAAATCGCGATCGCCTCAGTTAGTGCGGGTAAAAAACCCAGGCGCAAAGCCACCGTACCTTGCTGGGCTAATTTATCTCGATCTAGTCCCAACCCCGCTCGCATCAAAATGACCATCACTGCCAGAGTTCTAAGATCCTCCGCTAAATCCATGGCAGAATCGGCAATGATATTTAAGCCCTCAGAGCCTAAGAGAATACCCACCAACATCATTCCTAGCAAAGGTGGCGCGCCTAGTTTGTGGGCTATCTGGCCACCAATAAATCCCAATAATAAAATTAGAATTAAGCTGAATAATAAATTGTCAGGCATTCTGGTTTAACTGAATATAAAACTTATACAGTTCGGGCATTTTTAATCATTGCCACTAAAGTATGATGGGCATCTTCCGCATCAACCAGAGTATGGTCGAATTCTACTCTAACGGGGACTGTTTCTCCGTTAATTCGAGCAGAAATGTTCATTCCTTGAGGATCGATCGAATCCATAGTTGCTGTTTCGGTTTGGGGTGCGTTACCAAAGGCTTTGGCATATAGGGCGATCGCCTCTGCATGGTCTTCGTTCATGTGTTTACAAATGCGATCGCTAATAGCGGTAGTAATGGCTTCTGACATAATTGCTGATGGGTGAATAAATATGATTGAAAAATTAGTTTTTATTATGTCATTTAAAGTAGCTCAATATTTCTAACCTTACGAATTGTTTGAGGCAAGACCCCAACCAATAGAGCAAATGCTTCGTCGGGTAGTTTGCTGACTGTTTCGGTGTCAAACCAATGTTCAAATTGATTGAGAATTACCTGCGCTCTTTCTGTAGGGTTGGGATTATCAATAATTTGCTTGGTTAGTCTGACCCACTGTCGGCGCATTTTATATGCTTGTTTGCGGTCTTGATAATTTTGAGGACAGATCAAAGATAAACTGCCAACGGGAATAAGATCTACCGCATCCAAATCAAAATAACCCCCAACAATCGCTCCTGGTCCAATAAATTCGGCATGATATTTCTTATAGACGATCAAACCGTTTTTACGACGTGGATTTACTATTAATAGCTCTTGTGTTTTCAATCTTGATAAGAGTCGATCTATTTGCAAGTTGTGGTTTAGATTTTGCTCGTTCACCCTTTGATTACCATTGCCAAAGCGAGAATAACTCGCAGATTATCTTAAACTTAGCACCATAATTCTCAAACGAACACTAAGATTAATAGACTTTCGACGCGAATTACATTGGCAAAAATTATGATTGCACTACAAGCCGTTTTTTGAGCAACAAACGAGGAGAACAATCGAACCATAAATCTCGCCAATTGCTTTCTATTTGAGCGATTTGATAGCCATTATGACAATAAAGTTGCTTGGCTTCTCTATTGCGATCTAAAACGTGGAGACGAGTTTGAGAATATCCCCAATCAAGAGCAATTTCTTCGCACCGTGCCAATAATTGACTGCCAATACCCAGGCGACGATAATCTTTGCTGACCGCCAAATTGGAAATGTAAGGATACTGAAGCTCGTTAGACCAAAAAGAGGCCGAGCGCAAAGTAAGCTCTGCAGTACCTACAATTGTATCGGTGCAGTTTGTTGGAGATGATGTAGCTAATTTGGCTACCAAACAAGCGTACATGGGAGCGTGGGAACGCAACCGATAGCGCAAATCTTCATTAATAGTAAATTGCAAAAATGGATAAATCCAACGAGCAAATTCAGGAAAGTCATAAAAGCTTTTAGCTAATACAGCACTAACTGCTTTCGTATCTTCCATTACTGCCAATTGAATGGATGGCTGTATTTTATTGCGGAGATTGCGATCGATATATTTTAAAACCATCAATGAAAAAGTTAAATTGTACTATTAATTGTCATATATATAGAGATAAATATACGGTAGGGATTGAGGTCTATCGATTTTGAAATCAATTAGCCACAAATGAGCTTTTATTTGTTGCTTTGGGAACAATAGCATTATATTTTCTTAGATTGAATAGTTATTTTTTTTTATATATTCGATAAGAAAAAACTATATTTTTTATTTTGAACCGCGAACCAGGGTCTAATTCATGCTGCAATATGAATCTAGTCAACTACTAGATAATTTATCTTGGGAAATAGTAGGTAAAACTATAGTCGATACTGTTGCTCAACTACCTAATGTCGATCTTGCAATTTTATATGTCGAGCGACGCTCGCCTAATACCGAGCAGTATTTTTTTGGACATAAAGAACTAGAAACTTACCCTATAGATCTAGATTTACTTAAGCTTACGGTATTATCTGGCTCAGAATGCTTGCTTAACGATAATATAATTATTCATCAATATCAAGAGAAACAATCCCAGTTTAGCGATCGCGAGCGAGCCTGTATATCCGCTAAAATTTGTGCCAGCATTTTGATGCCTTTGTTCTCCCAAGCAAATTTGGCTGCCTCTTTGACTTTGCATCGTTTTCAAGACTTTTGTTGTTGGTCGCCAGAAGATATAAACGCAGCCAAAATAATGGCTAGTCAGGCAAATTTGATAATTTCTCAAATGTTGGTTGGAGAGACTCTCCAGGAGTCAGCTCAACGGGAAACGACGATCAATCGCATCACCGCCACAATTCGCTCTAGTTTAGAACCCCCCGTAATGTTTGCTGCCATTGCCAAGGAATTGGGTTCTGCCTTGAATGTCGATGGCTGTACCCTGTCTCTGTGGACGAAAACAGATCGCTTTGTGCGATGCGTTGGTTTATATAATCCCCAAGAACCTCAGAAGATTATTCAAGATTCTGACGATTGGCAACAGGCAACTACTTCCAGCGTTCCCATCGCCGAAAATCCGATCCTTCAGGCTCTTTTATATACTAAAAAACCCGTCTCCTCTGCAGATCTCGAAAAGCAACAAAACCTTGCTCGTTACGAACTTCCTTGGCATTCTAAAGCCAGAGCCTTATTGATCGTGCCATTGATTGTTGAAGATGAAATTATTGGCAGTATCACCCTTCGACAAAGCGACGCTTCCCGTAACTGGAGTAAGGCAGACAAAGAATTAGCAGAAACGGTAGCTTCTCATGCTGCGATCGCCATCAACCAGGTATTGACTCATCAGCAGATCAAAGAGTTAGCTCAACGGGAAACGACGATCAATCGCATCACCGCCACAATTCGCTCTAGTTTAGAACCCCCCGTAATGTTTGCTGCCATTGCCAAGGAATTGGGTTCTGCCTTGAATGTCGATGGCTGTACCCTGTCTCTGTGGACGAAAACAGATCGCTTTGTGCGATGCGTTGGTTTATATAATCCCCAAGAACCTCAGAAGATTATTCAAGATTCTGACGATTGGCAACAGGCAACTACTTCCAGCGTTCCCATCGCCGAAAATCCGATCCTTCAGGCTCTTTTATATACTAAAAAACCCGTCTCCTCTGCAGATCTCGAAAAGCAACAAAACCTTGCTCGTTACGAACTTCCTTGGCATTCTAAAGCCAGAGCCTTATTGATCGTGCCATTGATTGTTGAAGATGAAATTATTGGCAGTATCACCCTTCGACAAAGCGACGCTTCCCGTAACTGGAGTAAGGCAGACAAAGAATTAGCAGAAACGGTAGCTTCTCATGCTGCGATCGCAGTCCAGCAGGCAAGACTTTATCAAACTACGCGCCAGCAAGCTCAATTGCTACAAATTGAAGAACAAAAAGTAAGAAAGTTAAATAATTATCTTACCGAATCTGTTTTAAAAAGATTTTTACCAGAGGTTATTGTCAACAGAGCTGCTAGAGGTGAATTATCTCTCGATCTGACTCCAGAACCCCGTCGAGTGACTATTTTGTTTTGCGATTTAGTTGGTTTTACTAATTTATCTAGTAAATTGGGAGTACTTCCCCTGGCAGAAATACTCGACGAGTATCTCGAAGCTATGACCAAAGCGGTCTTCGATCGCGGTGGCACAGTGGATAAATTTCTAGGAGACGGAGTGATGGCTATGTTTGGCGCACCTGACAACCTTTCCTGTCCCGAACAGGCTAAAAGAGCTATTTCTACCGCCAAACAAATGTATTTTTATTTGGACAAGCTCAACGAGCGATGGCAAGAGAAAACTACTCAAGATGTAAAAATTCCTACCCTTAAAATGCGTTGCGGTATTCATCAGGGTAAGGCAGTAGTGGGTATGTTTGGCGGTAGACAGAGAAAAGACTATACCGCAGTGGGAAAAGTAGTTAATATTGCTTCTCGTTTGCAAAGCGTTGCTACTCCCGACAATATTTTAGTTTCGCAAACTGTAGCTAATTGTTTAGAAAATGTTAATTGGGGAACAGGAAAGAATTTTCGGCTCAAAGGAATCGACCGAGACTTCCGAGCTTTTAATGTTTCTACTAAACCCCGTTTGATGTGACTTCTCTCATCTTATTCTTGTTCTTGTTTTTTTGATATCAGAAAAACAAATAGATAGTTTTTAATCATTGGCATCAATAATTAAATCTATCTTAAGTTTTAGCTAGCGAGTTTTTAAAATGAAACTACTGGTTTGATGCTTTTGTTGGTATTAAGGGATACTTTTTGAGTAGATGAATTGAAGCTCATTTTAATTTTAGATTGAGCTTTTTTATGATGGTTGATGTCGGGCATTTCAATTCGGCAACGGGAGCAAAACCAGTAGCTATGGCGATTGCTGATGTGGCGCAGCATGGTATTAGAACAACAGGGACAAGAGTTATTATTCATGAGTTTTGTGTCTTAATCTAAGTTAATAAAAGGTATCTTTAATATATTTTGTTTTGCATCTCTATATCTCTACTATAGATAATATTTTCTGCGGAGAGAGAAAATGTCAGAATACGCAACAAAAATATCAACAAACTGTAACTTTATAATCGCGATCGCTGTCGTTTTGCCAAATAAATGTTAAGCAAATCTAAATATTTTTCAGATATAAATCCAAGGCGATTGAACTTGAATCTATCATCAGATATATGCCAAAAAAGATCTGTATTCTCGATCGCATTCTCGTTCGATATAGCTAAAGAGAACTGAGACAGAGAATCTCACCGATCGAAACTACGAAAAATAATTACGGTAGTATTAGCTTTTCTGGCGATCGCTTCGGGAATATTACCTTTAACCGCATTTTGCAATAACCCTTCATTACTCGCGCCCAAAACAACCAAGCCATATTTTTTATTTTTAGTTAATTTGATAATCGTTTCGGAAATGGAGTAAGCCGAAATTTTCAAAGGAGCGATCCGACAATGGAGATGCTCTCGCAGTATCTCGGCAGCTTGTTTAAATTCAAGCTCGGAAAGAGCGGAATTTTTGGGAGAATATACATGACATAGCTGTATTTTGGGCGGGATAGAATCCAATTTGGCTAGAGCGGGTAATATGGGTAGCAGTTTATTAACGCGATCGCCTCCAGTGGTGGGAATCAACCACTTATGTCGCAGATCTAACTGTTGGGGAAAAGCATGAGGTGACTTGCCCAGTTTAACCAACATGAGATTGCAGGGAGCTTCTCTAATTAAAGAATCAACTACATTGCTAAAAATTGACTCGATACCAGAGGTTTTGCCTTTCCAACCCATCAGCAAAAGATCGATATGCTCTCGATTGATAGTTTCTAAAATCGCGCTGGCTACATTAGTAGCAACCCGAACTTGAGTATGAACGGGAATAGCAGTAGTTTTCCCCCAGGCTTCTAATTGGGTCATTAATTGGCGGTGATGGGTACTGTCTACTTTAGCCTGGGGCGGATCGATATGTTGAGCAACACAGATCACTCGCAAAAATTCAATTTCGTATTGATTATACTTGGCTATTGCCCCTGCAATCTCTAGTAGGGCAGAAATGTTATTGGGGTTGGCGATAGGTAATAATAACTTACCTTTTCCCGTGGCAGCGGAACGGGTTTGATAGACGGCGTAGGAAGGCTTGGCAGTTAGTTTGAGTGGAAGATCGCAGCTTAGTTGTTTGGCTTCTGCCTTGATGATATCGCTGCGGGTAATAATGCCCAAAAGCTTGCAGCCTTCGGTAACGGG
>CAYXWE010000113.1:3042-8599 GCA_964468145.1 uncultured Pleurocapsa sp. | reverse complement strand
CATTGGCTAAAAAATACTTGTTGTTTACATACTTTATAAATCGGATTTAGTATTACTATATTTTTATACCTTTATCGGTTATCCTTTGTCAGAGATATTGATTTCATTAGCAAGAATCGACAAACATCAGCGAAAATAAACAAAGATATCTCGCTTGATTGATAAGCTGGTTAAAGATATCTAGCTTAGTGGGTGGCAAAGAGAGGAAACGATTGAGCAAGCAAACAACCCTAATAGACCGATTACAAGAGCAAGAAAGTATCCAGCCTGATAAAAGGGCATTTACTTTCTTGGCCGATGGTGAAACTGAAATAGATAGTCTCACGTACCAACAATTAAATCAGAAGGCAAAAGCGATCGCTTCTGTCTTGCAGAGTCATAATGCCCAAGGAAAAAGAGCATTACTGCTGTTTCAGCCAGGATTAGATTTTATTACTGCTTTTTTGGGTTGTTTGTATGCTGGAGTAGTTGCCGTACCCGTATATCCACCCCGCGCTAATCGCTCTATAGACCGTTTGATTGCGATCGTGGCGGATGCTACTGCTAGCTTTGCTCTAACAACTCAATCGATTCAAGGTCAAGTTGCCGATAAATTTGCTCGTCATCATGCTACCGAAAAGCTGCAGTTTATTGCTACGGATACTTTTAAACTTGATTTAGCCCGAAATTGGCAGCACCCAGAGATCGCTACAGATAGTCTGGCTTTTTTACAGTACACCAGTGGCTCGACGGGCAACCCTAAAGGGGTAATGGTCAGTCACGGTAATATTATGGCGAATTCTGCCACCATCAATTATGGTTTCCAAAACAATCGCGACCATAGTGCAGTAGCCTGGTTGCCTCCCTATCACGATATGGGTTTAATTGGCTGTATCATTCAGCCGATGTATGTGGGGTTGTCGATGTACCTCATGGCTCCTGTTACTTTCTTACAGCGTCCTTATCGTTGGCTTAAGGCTATCTCTAAATACAGAGGTGTTACCAATGGAGGCCCCAATTTTGCTTACGATCTTTGTGTCGATCGCATTACCCCCGAACAAAAAGCGACTTTAGATTTGAGTTGCTGGGAACTCGCTTTTTCTGGTGCAGAACCAGTTAGGGCAAAAACAATCGATCGCTTTAGCGAATATTTTGCTGAATGTGGATTTAGAAAATCTGCCTTTTATCCTTGCTACGGGATGGCAGAATCTACTTTGATGATTACAGGGGGGAATAAATACATCGCTCCTATAACTACTGAAATTGACAGTAAAGAAATCGAGCAAAATCGAGCAGTTATTGCCGAAAATAGGGAAACCGCGATTAAGTTAGTTAGTAGCGGTGGCAATGTGCCAGGACAAAAAATCGCGATCGCAGATCCCCAAACTTTGCAACAATGCAGTGACGAACAAATTGGTGAGATTTGGTCTAAAAGCGATAGTGTCGCTCAAGGCTATTGGAATTTATCCGAATTGAGCGATCGTAGTTTTAATGCAGTTTTAGCGGATACCCAAGAAGCAGGATGGTTGCGGACTGGAGATTTGGGATTTATCAAAGACGGCGAACTATTTGTTACGGGGCGTTTGAAAGATTTAATTATTATTCACGGACGCAACTATTATCCTCAGGATATAGAACTTACAGTAGAAAATGCCCACGAAGCTATTAGGTTGGGCAATATTGCAGCTTTTGCGGTGGAGGTTGGAGGTCAAGAAAAATTAGTTGTTACTCCAGAAATAAAACGGACTCATCTACGCAAGTTAAATGTCGCAGAAGTTACTAAAGCGATTAGAACGGCGATCGCCCAAAATCATGACCTACAAACCCACGCTATAGTTTTACTAAAAACAGGCAGCATTCCCAAAACATCTAGCGGTAAAATTCAACGCTACGCCTGTAAAGCAGGATATCTAAACGGTAGTTTGAATGTCATAGGGGAATATAAGTTTGAGGTTAGAAAAGAGACAAGGGGACAAGGGGACAAGGGGACAAGGAGACGGGGGGACAAGGAGAAAAATAATAATGTCCAAAGTAATAATATTCAACAATGGTTGGTTAAAAATTTAGCGCAGCGTTTGGGCATACCTGAATCGGAAATAGATATCAACGAACCCTTTGCTAGTTCGGGTTTAAGTTCTGTTGATGCGGTAAGTCTCTCGGCAGATCTAGAAGATTGGTTAGATATCAAACTTTCTCCCACAATTGTTTTTGATTACCCCAATATCAGCGAACTTGTTGCGTACTTGTGGCGATCGACAACAAATCAAGGAATTGAAGTATCTAAGACTCGACAACCAACCACTAACTTTCAACGCGAGATTCAAGATATTGCCATTATTGGTATAGGCTGTCGTTTTCCTGGGGCTAATAACACTCAAGAGTTTTGGGAATTGTTAGCCGATGGCAAGGATGCAATCAAAAAGAGCGATCGCTGGTCGCCAGCTAGCTATGGTGGTTTTATTGATGATGTAGATAAATTCGATCCGCAGTTTTTTGGCATTACCCCCCGCGAAGCTCAAAGCATCGATCCGCAACAAAGATTGTTATTAGAAGTCAGTTGGGCAGCCTTGGAAGATGCAGCGATAGCGAATCAAGATTTGTCGGGGAGTAATACTGGTGTCTTTATTGGCATGAGCAGTAGCGACTATTCTCAACTAAGATTTCATTATGGAGTCGATGTGGATGCCTATGCAGGGACGGGAAATGCCCATAGCATCGCTGCCAATCGTCTTTCCTATTTATTTGACCTCAAAGGCCCTTCGCTGGCGGTAGACACCGCTTGTTCTTCTTCTTTGGTGGCAATACATCTGGCCAGTCAGAGTTTGAAAACAGGAGAATGTAATCTGGCGATCGCAGGTGGGGTAAACTTAATGTTATCTGCCGAACTCACCCAAACCTTTGAGATGGCGGGAATGATGGCAGAGGATGGACGCTGTAAAACCTTTGATGCGGATGCGGATGGTTATGTGCGGGGAGAAGGTTGCGGGGTAGTTATTCTCAAATGCTTATCAGATGCTCAAAAAGATGGCGATCGCATTTTGGGAGTCATCAAAGGTTCGGCAATTAACCAAGATGGAAAGAGTAATGGTTTGACCGCACCCAATGGTCTATCTCAACAGGCGGTAATCCGTCAGGCATTAGCTAATGCTGGTATTGACTCGTCCGATATTGGCTATATTGAATCTCATGGTACGGGTACATCTTTGGGCGATCCGATTGAGGTTAATTCGCTTAAAACTGTATTGGGACAAGTAAAGGATGCTTGCTATTTGGGTTCGCTCAAAACTAATATCGGACACCTAGAAGCAGCAGCGGGAATTGCTGGATTGATTAAAACCGTTTTATGTTTGCAATACAAAGCTATTCCCCCCAATTTGCATTTTAAAAAGTTAAATCCTCTAATCGATCTCGATCGGACAGGAATTACTATTCCTCAACAGTTACAGCCTTGGGACACTGAAACTAAATATGCTGGAGTAAGTTCCTTTGGTTTTGGCGGTACTAATGCTCATGTTGTGGTGGGAGGCGGGGAGACAGGGAAACAGGGAGACAGGGAGACAGGGAAACAGAGAGACAAGGAGACAGGGAGACAGGGAGACAGGGAGACAGAGAGACTAGGAAATCGTCAAATACAACTGTTGACACTCTCGGCTAAAAGTGAAACCGCGCTGACAGATTTGGTTTTAAGCTACAAAGATTATTTGTCAGAGTATCCCGAAGTGGATCTCAGGGATCTTTGCTATACCGCCAGTATAGGGCGCACTCATTTTAATTGTCGCGTTGGCATCGCTTGCGAATCAAAAACACAACTACAGTCTCGACTGGCTCAATTTACTGCAGGAAAATCAAAACCTGGCATTGTTGCGGGTGAAGTTACCAAAAATAATAAAATCGCCTTTTTATTTACGGGACAGGGATCGCAATATATTAATATGGGTAGGCAACTGTATCAAACACAGCCAGTATTCCGACAGGCTCTAGATCGTTGTGCGGATCTTCTCGATCGCTATTTAGAAAAGCCTTTACTACAAGTTATATATCCCGAATCATCGACTGGCGATTCTTCATCTCTATTAAACGAAACGATTTATACTCAACCAGCTATTTTCGCCCTTGAGTATGCTCTGGCGCAGATGTGGATTAGCTGGGGAGTTTTGCCTACTGCTGCAATTGGTCACAGTGTTGGCGAATATGTGGCTGCAACCATCGCAGGGGTATTTAGTCTGAAAGATGCTCTAAAGCTCATCGCTACTAGGGGTAAACTAATGCAAAGTTTGTCCCATAAGGGAGAAATGTATGCGGTATTCGCCAGCGAAACTGAAGTTTACGATATTATCAAACCCTTCCAGGAAAAAGTTGCGATCGCAGCGATTAATACAGTCCAAAGTATTGTAATTTCTGGAGAAAAAGTCGCAATTCAAAAAGTAGTATCTCAATTTACAGACCAAGAAATTAAGGTACAGCAATTAAATGTTTCTCATGCTTTTCATTCTCCTTTAATGAAGCCGATTTTGGCTGAGTTTAAAGAAGTTGCTAGCTCTGTAAAATATAGCTTACCCGAGATCGAAATTATTTCTAATGTTACGGGAGAAATAGCAACAGAATCTATTGCAAATGCTAAATATTGGGTGGATCATGTAATTGCTCCCGTTAGATTTGCCGATGGCATAGAAAGCTTACATAAATTGTGCAATATCTTTTTAGAAGTTGGTTCAAAACCAATTTTATTAGGTATGGGTCGTTCTGTTCTATCCCATAATAGAAAAGCAGAGAGCCAGTGGTTGCCTAGTTTGCGTCCGAGGAAAAAAGATTGGCAGCAAATTATCCAAAGTTTGTCAGTTTTATACGCTAAAGGAATAGATATTGATTGGCAGAGTTTTGCTGTAGGGAATAATCATAAAATTGCCTTACCTAGTTACCCTTTCCAAAGACAAAGTTACTGGCTCACTCCTCAAAAGAAAACTCATAACAAGCTCGAAGTATTTTTGCCAAAACAAGAGCGAGAGAAGGAAAAACTCGATTTTTATCAAATAGCATGGCAATTAAATAATCAACTAAAGCTAGAAAATACTAAAACAAATAGCGATCGCCCTTGGCTATTATTTACAGCTACAGATTCAAGTCATAATTTTATTAATCTATTAGGAGATAACTGGATTGTAGTCGATCGCACTAGGCTAAATATCGATTATTTAAGAGAAATATTTAACCAACATCAAAATATAGAACGGATAGTTTATCTATCCGATTTAGACAATTCCAAGATAGAAGACACTACAGCAATTAAGCAATATCAAGAGCAACACTGTAATAACGTTCTAAATCTAGTTAAATCTCTTTATGCTAATTCTCTAACTATACCAATTTGGTTAGTAACTGCAGAAAATCAAACAATTGCTAGCCAATCGAATAATTTGCCCAACAATGGGATTGCATCTAGTTGTTTGTGGGGATTGGGTAATGCGATCGCGATCGAGCATCCCGAATTATGGGGCGGAATTATCGATATATCTGCCGAAACAAACGATGCAGAAATACAAAATGTATTTAAGATTGTTGGAGATGCCAAAAGAGAAGA
>CAYXWE010000113.1:0-3032 GCA_964468145.1 uncultured Pleurocapsa sp. | reverse complement strand
TCGCCAAGATAAAATTTATACTTCTCGACTACAAAAATTGGCAAAGATTGAATCTAGCCAAACTTTAAATCTCGATCCAGCAGGTTCTTATTTAATTACAGGCGGGTTGGGTTCTTTGGGTCTAAAAACTGCTGCTTGGCTAGTAGAAAAAGGAGCAAAAAATTTAATTCTTTTAGGCAGGAGTCAACCAAATAAACACGCCCAGACAATAATAAATAAATTAAAAAAACAAGGCGTTAAGATCGATATTATTAATGTAGATATAACTGAAGACAAAGCATTACAAAATAGTTTGTCTCCCTATCTCTCAGTCTCCTTAAAAGGAATAATTCACGCTGCAGGAATCCTTGACGATGGCTTACTTCAAGGACAAACCTGGGATAGATTTGAAAAAGTAATTGCGCCGAAAGTTAATGGGGCATGGAATTTACATCAAGTAACTAAAGATCTAGATTTAGATTTCTTCGTTTTATTTTCTTCTGTTGCCTCTTTAATTGGTTCTCCTGGGCAAAGTAACTATAGCGTTGCTAATGCTGGTTTAGATGCGATCGCCCGCTATCGTCGGGATCGAGGTTTACCCGCCATCAGTATCAACTGGGGTGCTTGGGGAGATAGTGGCATGGCAGTCGATCGAGGATTTAAGATTGAAGGTTTGAATTTAATCGATCCTCAAAAGGGATTAGATGCCCTGGAGGAATTATTAACTAGCGATCTCCCGCAGGTAGGGGTTATCGATGCAGATTGGCAACAGTTAAGTCAGAAGTTTCCCTATTTACAACAGTCTAATTACTTTGCAGAGTTAGTTACCCCTGACAACGATCGTTCAAAAAAACAAGAAGTTTTAGCCGAATTAATTGCTACAAAAGTAGAACAACGCGGGGCATATCTCACTCAATATCTACAAAAGGCGATCGCCGAAATTCTGCAGATCGAACCGAGCAATCTTGCAGTAGATAAAAGCCTATTAGATATTGGTATGGATTCGTTGATGGTGATGGAAGCCATCAATAAATTAAAAGCAGACTTGCAATTAATTTTATATCCCAGAGAATTTTACGAACATCCGCAAATTTCGGGCTTGGCAGAATATTTGGCAGTAGAGTTTACCAAGACTCATCAACAACCAGCTAAAAAAAATCAGGCTGTTAATAGAGCGACGAAAAAAGATATATTCGGGCAAAAATTAGATCCTGCAGCTTTTATTCTCTCTAGTCCTCGTTCTGGCTCTACTTTACTACGAGTAATGCTCGCGGGGCATCCTAGCCTATCTTCTCCGCCAGAACTACATCTATTACCCTATGAAACTATGGCGGAGCGAGAAGCAGAATTAGGCATTTCTCAATTAGGAGAGGGATTAAAACGTGCTTTTATGGCGTTAAAAAATATTAGTGCCGAAGAAAGTCAAGCCTTAGTTGAAAGTTTAATTAAAGAAAAAACTTCTGTGGCTGAAGTTTATCAGATGTTGCAACAGCTAGCAGGCGATCGCTTGTTACTAGATAAATCTCCTAGTTATGCTAGTAACCGCGACACTTTAGATAAGGCAGAAACAATTTTCCACAATGCCAAATACATCCATTTAGTGCGCCATCCCTATTCCGTAGTCGAATCCTTTGCGCGGATGCGGATGGACAAACTAGTGGGTTCGGGGGATAGCGATCCTTATGAAATGGCAGAACTTATTTGGCGACAAAGCAATCAAAATATTCTTGATTTTGCTAGTGAAATAGATCCTCAACGTTATCTGATGGTGTACTACGAAGATTTAGTCAGTAAACCCCGTCAGGTAATGACTGAAGTTTGTAAATTTTTAGAAATTACCTTTAACGAAGCAATCTTAACTCCCTATCAAGGCGATCGCATGACTGATGGCGTGAGCAATACAGCCATGTCTTTGGGCGATCCTAATTTCCTCAACCATCAGAAAATAGAAGCCCGACTTGCCGAAACTTGGCGCGAAATTGAGCTACCAAATACTCTAGGTACGTATACTCAACAGCTAGCAGAGCATTTAAACTACGAACTAACCCAAGAAAGCGAGAGCGAGATTCTACCCATGGAAGAAACTCTAATTAATATTAGAGGTTTAAAAATCTGTTTGTGTACCTGGGGGCCAGAAGAAGGGCCTTTAGTTCTCTGCTTACACGGTATTTTGGAGCAGGGTGCAGCCTGGTCGGAAGTAGCGATAAATCTCGCTCAAAAAGGCTATCGAGTGATTGCACCCGACTTGCGGGGACACGGTAGGAGCGATCGCGTGGGTAAAGGCGGTTCGTATAACCTAATAGATTTTCTAGGAGATATTGATGCAATTGTCGAGAATTTAGCAGGAAAAGCCTTTATTTTAGTAGGACATTCATTAGGTTCGGTATTGGGGGCAATTTTTGCTACTATTAGACCCCAAAGTATTAAAAATATTGTCTTGGTAGAAACAATTTTACCCACTGGAAATGAAAGCGAAGATCCCACTACTGCCTTAACCAATCAGCTAGATTCCATGGCATCACCTCCAGAACATCCTGTATTTCCCGATGTCAAAACCGCAGCAGAGCGTTTGCGTCGGGCTACCCCTGCTATTTCTCCCGCACTGGCAATGATGTTAGCCGAAAGAATTACCGAACCTTGTGATGGTGGCGTAAGATGGCGATGGGAGCCTTTACTACGCACGAGGGCTGGTATTAGCTTAAATAGCATCGGGCGATCGCGCTACTTAAAGATACTTAACAAGATCAAAGTGCCGATTACTTTGGTATACGGTGACAAGAGTAACTTCAACCGTATCGAAGACTTAAATAAGCAACAAGAAGCAATGCCCAATGCAACCAAAGTGGTAGTTTCTGGCGGACACAATTTACCTTTAGAAGCCCCCAACGCCCTGGCGAAAATTATTAGTGGTGCAGTAGCCTTGACTAATAAATTGATTCCTTAATTCAGTAGGCTCACTGTTTTAGAATCAGATTAAACAGGCTAAGAAAGTATAGTCCTCAGTCGGAGTGAGAAATATTAGGACTATGCGATCGCGAAATAATATCTGTCGG
>CAYXWE010000112.1:0-8636 GCA_964468145.1 uncultured Pleurocapsa sp. | reverse complement strand
TCACAGGGGTCAATTCCCACCTTTTGAATGACGATATAGATAATATAGATTACGCCGAGAAGGAGAGGATTTGGCGAGAGGATTTAGCTAAATTGGCAACAGAAAATAGAACTACATAAAATTAATAACTTTTTCATTCGAGATTTGTCATATATAAGCGACAAAACAACAGTAAAATTGTTATATGGAAAGCCAACAATGGGAAATTAAAAAGTACGTTACTCTCGTCAACCAATATGTGAATTAGCTCTTAAACAAGGATACAATTTTATTTTTGTAGCTAAACCCTCATCTCATAAAAGTTTGTATTTAGTTTTTTGAAACTTTTGTGTAATACAAAAATTTAAGAGCTTAAATGAGAAATTCAAGAGCAAAATTCAATCTGATTACAAAATAATTAGGTTTTTATGAACTTCAAATTCCTAAGATAGTAATAATCATTTCCAAAATGAGAATTGCTACTATCGAAGAGTTGAAAGAGTCTGATGGACTACCTGATGCAGTATAACATCGAACAGTAAAATACTTGAATAACATTATTGAGCAAGATCATCGTTACATGAAACGAAGGGTAATCGCCAGCCAGAACTTTCGGAATTTTTGGAGTACTAAACATACCATTGCGGGATATGAATCGATGAACATGATCTCCAAAGGTCAAATCCAAAATGTCGAACGAGGAGATGTCATAGCTAAAATCAGGTTTATTCATTCTCTATTTGGAATAGCTGTCTAAATTTAAGGATCATCCAGGGTCTATCTTGACGAGTTACTTTTATCTCAACTCTTTGCAACACTACCGTTTGCCCTGCTTCATTTGATTTAGTTTCAATTGTTCGAGCATCCAGTCAAATTTAGTTGCAGCCAAAGATATCTGTTCTAGAGTATTGAGGTCAATTTCGTCTTCATAGGCAGCTTTTTCATTTAAACTCCGATGTCTAGTATAAGTACGTCTGCCAATACTCAGTTTACTAATGATTCCCTGTAACCTATTTGCCAATAAGGTAGAAATTGCCCAATAAAAGCGAGCTGAAAAACCAATATCTTTTTGAAGCTTGGCAATTAATAAGGGTTTGGGTAAGGCTAATACAATAGAGTCTTCTGTTGCAGATATATTGGCATAAGATAGACTAGCGTCAATAAAAGGAGTCTCTCCGAAAATTTCTCCTTTGTGTAACTTGGCAATTTCTGTACCTGTAGCTTGACGATCTTCTAGTGTGGCGAAAATACTAGTTAAAGGATTATGGCGATCGCTCGACAAAGAAACGCTCATTTGTCCATCAAGAAGAAAATATAAGGCATCAATGGGTCTTCCTTGTCTAATTAAAGTAGTTTCAGCTGCAATTTTGCTAAGTTTTCCGTTAGAAATAACCCAGTCGATATCGCTATCATGAAATTTGTCAAAGGTATATAAGACATCTCTAACTGGCTGGCTGTTAGCAAAGTTACTTTTGCCAAGACGATTTAGTAGAGTCGAAATTCTTTTTAAATAAAGTAGGGTGACTGTATGATAGAAACGAGCAGCAAATCCCTTATCTTGATTTAGTTTGTTTTTAAATTCTTTTAAAGGTAAAGTTAAAACGATTGAGGCTTCGGTTGCTTGAATTGAAATAGCTCTGGATTTTAAATCGGTAAGAATATTTTCGCCAATTATTTCACCACGAGTGAGGTGCAGTATTTCTAATTCAGAAGTTGAATTATCTTCTAAGCTAGCAAAAGCAGTAGCTAGAGGGTTAGAGTCTTGCTGAGAAAGATAAATACTCATGCTACCTTCTAAAAGAATGTAAAAATGATCGATAGTCGTTTTACTATCCTCATTTAACAATCTAATACCTGCTGGAATTGTTTGTTGCTTTCCTATGGCAACCATCCAATCAATATCTTGGTTGTTTAATTCTTTTAATAGAGCTTCTGTCATTTTTTTTATTTTTATCTAGAACAATTATCGGTCTTTACAATACTTAGCCTTGAAAACCGTTGGTTTTGCTGTAATTCTTACCAGACTTCATTTAGTCTTGAAGAATCTAGATCCGAAGCTAATTCTTCTAAACTGAGATTGACTAAAGCGATTAACATTAAAAATTGATTTTGCCTAAGTTTTAATTTTTCAGCGTATAGGCGATCGATCTGCTCCAAATTGTTAGCAGCTTTAACTACCAAAGATTGTAATACTTCAAAAGCTCTATCCGAAAGGGGGGGTATACCTCGATAGTTTTGCAAACGTCCACCTACTCTATAGTCAGGAAAAGATTCTAAACCCATAAAGCGCAGAAACCAGTCTGCACGATAGTAACCAAGAACTGCCCTAATACCTTGATAATCGGCAATTAATTCGTCTAGGAGATTGTTCTGCATTGAGTTAAACAAACGACGAGTAAAATAATGGGTGCATTCGTGTTCTAAACGAATAGTCAAGGAGAATTCTTGCCATTGGGACTGGTTTAAATTAACTTCTTGGGCAGAAACATCACTGTAAAATCCGTTACTGAGAATAATAAAACAGTCTTGATAGAGAGATTTTTGGGGAATAATTTTTTTAAACTCTTGTTGCCAGTCTACTTCGCTACAACGATCGGGGTTTTCTCTTGACCACTGTTGACGATATCGGCGAATTCTATCCCAGTTATTGTACCCAGCAATAGTACAAGCACCCATAGAAGCAGGAATAGTTTGAGGTTCATTGCGCTTGGTTAAAGCTCTAACTAAAGCCTCAAAATCTTCTCTATTATTGGGAAGTAAAATGGGGACAGTTCCCCCCAAACTTGTATGTAGTTTTAAACCTAGTTTTTCTGGTTGTTGTAAAACTAAACCACTTGCTTCGATTATTGTCTGAGGGTTTTTTCCTCTCAAAGTTGCTGCGCGATAAAAGTCTGTCTGAGATATTCCCTCTTGAATCGGGAAATTTAATTGAACCAAAACATTTTTAAGAGTTGACCAAGCACCTATTTTACTAGCTGAGTTTAAATATTCTTGCCAAAGTGGAATATGAGGTTCGGGTTGGAGGGGAAAAGTAAGAGATGGGGATAAACTAACCGTATTAAAAAGATTTTGATTATAAACAGATAGTTCTTCTATCTCTTTAATTCCAGCACCATGAGTTTCCAGAATTTTGGATTTAAAATTTGAGGATTGTAAGATCACCTTAGCCTCCAGCTACGAGCAAAGATTTTCGCTCAATAATTTGCTGGGAGATTTTGTTTACTGTTTGACTTAAAGGGTGGTGGGGATAGTTTAAGCAAAAAATATCTCTACTTCCAAGACGAGCAATTTCTGCCGAAAGAGGAATCATTCCCACTACGGGAGTTTTATAAGTTTTCTCCATATTGTTTTGGAGAATATCTAAATCAGAACTAGTGGTTTTATTGACTACTAACATAATGTTAGTCATATCTAGTTTCCGAGCAACTTCTAGAGTTACTGCAGTTCCTTGATAGTCTTGTTGGTCTGGGCGTAGAATAACTACTAAAGTATCGGAAATAGCAATAGAGAGTAAAGTTTCTTCATTTAAACCAGGGTGGGTATCTATTAACAAGTAATCTAGATCTAAAGCCTGGATCAGTTCGTTCAAACCATCATTAAGGCGAGCAACATCGTAGCCTTCTCGCAAAATTCGTGCAATTTGACCAGCTTTAATACTAGAAGGGATTAAAAATAATTTTCCTCCTGGTTGAGGTTTTGGTAATACATGAGTGACATTGCAGGCTGTATCCTCAATTTTACATTTTCCCCAAAGATAATCATTTAAGGAATATTCAATTTGTTCTTCTTCTATACCAAAAATTATATGAATACCAGGAGACTGAATATCAGTGTCAACAACACCTATCTTTTTCCCTTGGAGGGTCATGGTTGCTGCTAAATTAGCAGTTAAATTAGATTTGCCAGTACCACCACGAAAAGAATGTACGGAAATGATTTGGCACATAGTTAAGCTAAATAAATTATTTATATAAGTCCATGAAAGCATCTTAAAATGCAGCTATTTAATAGACAATTAACAATTTATCTTGTAATATACCGTTTTTTTAGATTGCAATTATTAACTTAAACTTAGCTAAGATAAATTTAACTTACACCAATATTTACTGGGACTAAGGGGAAACAAAAGCTTACCTCCAAGTTGATTGAGATCGAATTGGATCAGTTGGTTTTCTTTTACTTGATTTTCTTGATGTATTTCTAAAATTTTAGGTAAGGGAGTTGCAATATTAGAAGACGATAGATCGCGCAACCATACTTTTAATTCCTGAGGTTGCTTAATCGATAGTTGAAACATAACATATTCAAGAGAAGATAAAGAAGTTAGGGGAATTGAAGCTGCATAATATTCTTCTTCTCCCGAAGAATATCCCAATTTAACTTTAGTTATTCGGGGTTTTCCTCCTGAAGTAATTTTAAGTAAGCTTGATTGAAGATCTGCTGGATTTGTTTGGATTTCAATAAAGGTACGGGGAATAAAAGCACCAGTAAGTATCATTGTTAAAGTTGCCCCTAAAGACAAAAAAGCAATGCTAAAAGCACCAATTTTGGCTAGGGGATTGGTCCAAATCAACAATCCATGACTAACAATTACGGATAAGGCAAAACTATAAATACCACCCATCAACCAAGGAGAACTCAGAAATTCAAATACTGTATTTGGCAAAAATTCCCCTTTTCTACGGCTAGAAATTAATAGTAAAACAGGAAATATCCCCCCAACCAAAGAATTACCTAGTACTCCTGCAAAACCTAAAATACTGGTAAAAGACTGTTGGCTAAATAAGAAAACTATTTCAGTCAGCAAAAAAACTAAGAAAATTGGTATGTTTGTAGCGATCGCTTGCCGTTGATTAGATAAATGTTTGATTATTTTTTGTCTAAGCGTTTCTTTCTTTTTGGTTTTGCTATTTCTTTTTTTACTTTTCGATTTACTATTGGTGATAATACTTTTAACTGCCTCTACTTCTTGATAGGAAACTGCCAAACTAGAGTTAACTTTTAAACAGACGCGATCGTATTGTGCCGATTGAATTACTAAATCAAGTTTTAACTTTTGAGGAGCAAAATTTCGATCTTGAATAACTAATTCACAGAGTGACCAAGTTTTCTTGACTTCAATCTTTTGACGATAGATTTTACCTTGCCATTGCAAATTTAAAGCCAAAATAACTGTCTTTGGTTTGTAGGCTAAATAAGAAATCCCCAGAGAAAAATTATCATAGCGATCGCGAGTTTGAAAAACTAATTTTCCTTGTTCCCGAAAAAGAGTGTAGACTGGTACATCTTTGGTAGAAGTCCATTCACGAGCGAGATTAACTAGTAAACTAGTGCTTCTAATCCAAGCCATACCTAATAGGGAAATAGCAAGCATAATTCCGAGTAAACTACTGGTAGCACCAATGGTATTCACTAAAGGCTCAATAACTGTCCCTGTTTGACTGGCTAATACTTCTGGAGCAATAGCACCATTAACTGCCACCACCCAAAGACAAAAAAGTAAAGTTAGAATTGCCGTTCCAGTGATGCTACCCTTAATTAAAGAATTTGCCGAAGGATCTTTGGGTAAAACAATTTTGGCACATTGCCCAACATAAATATGTCCGAAGAACAACATCAAAGTAACCCCTAAAAGGCGATCCAAAATTTGTGGTTTTAGAGAACTTCCGACAAAAAAATGCCAATTAATATACAAGAAATTTTCTGTTTGCCAGTGTGCGATGCAGAGACTAGCAAAAATTGTCAAGATAGCAACATTAATAATTGCCAGAAAAATAGTTAAACCTACACTAAAGCTGGGAGACTGACCAGAAAAAAACCATAAAACACCCAAAAAAAGTATTACAGCCCAAACATAGGCGGGAATAGCTGTAAAATTGCCTAAAGCTGTGGATAATCCTAGATAGCAAGCCAAGGAAATCAAAAATACTCTGATGCCTACGGCGATCGCTAAAACTAAAGAGCCAGCTTTACCTAAATAATTCTCTGCTAGTTGTTTGATGAAAGTATTACCAGTACGAAAATCTTGGCTGCGCCCAATCGCTTCTGCCATGCAGATAGTAGTTAAAATATTGATTGCACCTAAAATAACTAGTAAGATTACTGCTGATATCGCTCCTAACTCTGCCACGGCGATCGGTAAAGCTAGAAAAGCTTGAGGCAAACCCAGAGCAACAGTAATTAAAGTAGCTAGCCAAAAAGGTGGTAAAGATTCTAACTTAATAGAAATTTCTGAAAAAAACCAACGACACCAGTCAATTAAAGATAGTTTAGAACGAAAAGGAGCTTCAGTTGAATGTTGATAAAGCCTATAGTAAGCTTGTTTAACTGCTGTTTCATGACAGCTAAGAACTCGACTAATTTTCGGGACAACTGAATGGGTAAAATTATATTTCTGACCCATGTAATGCAAAATTGCTGCTTTGATTTGCGGATTTGGCGGTACTAAGATTGACCACTCTTCAGCAAAACGTTCTAATTGTTGAATAGTTATTTTAGCTTGGGGGGGGTCTTCTAAAGTATATGCTTGCCAAAAGGCTAATTCTTCGTCTTTTTGATCTTGACCGCTAAGAGAAAAATCTAGCTGAGACTTAGCTGCTAAAGCTGCTGTTTGTTTTTCAATTAGGTATAACAAGGTTTTTGCCTTCTTTGCTGGCATACCTCGCAATAATTCTTGTTTGGAAATTAGCTCATCAAATGACATGAGGTTTTAAATAATGAATAATCTTTCTTTCTTTATTTCAAATTGGCGATGAATCGAGTTTTTTGACGTTGGACTTTTTTCTGCAAATCTTGAAAATACTCGCTTTCATCGCGATTTTTGGCATTATTTTTTAGCCTACGAGCTTTTTTCTGTAAATTTTGAAAATATTCTGTTCCTGTAATTTCAGCAAGTTGCTGTTCTTTCTTGCTATTATTAATTTCCACTTGTAGATGCTTGACCTGAGATTTTAAATTTTGTTCTCGGTCTTTGACTTTCTTTGCCATAGTGAGAAAAACTCGTGCCAAAGTTCCTAAATCATCTCTAGATTTTGATATTTTTGTTAACATCTCAGGGGTAAAATTACCCCGATGCATTGCTTTTCCAGCTTTGGTCAAAATCATTATTGATTGTCCTAGCTGGCGAGAAAGTAAGAGGGAAACAATAGATGTTATTGCAGCAACCAACGTAGTAAAAAAAATATTCTCCCAAATTAAAACCCGCATAGGAGCTTTAAACAAAGCTTTTGGTTTATTTACTCCCAAGACCCAAGGTTCGGTTTCCAAAGGTACAAAACCCACCATCTGCTCTGTTTCTTCGATGGGAGAATAGTAGCTGGTATGACCCATTTGTTTTGCTCCCACCATCTTCTCGGCTAAAGTAGGGAGTTGCAAACTTTCTGGTAGGCTTTTTTCTTTTCCAGAATATCTTTCTGTTTTTAATTTAGATCTGACATTTTGCGGTAATGAATCTAAGCTACGATATAAAAGGGATTTATTATGATGAGCGATCGCAATACCGTATTCGTCAATTAAAAAAGCTTGAAGGTGAGAGTTGACTTTCGTAGAATCAATTGCATCCCAAAGTGCAGTAGTTTCAGTTTTGAGAACTGCAACTCCTAAAGTTTCCCCTCTATGGTTACGAATAGGATGAGCAAAAAACAATCCATATCTACCACTAGTTGCACCTTTTAAAAGGCTCACTGGCACTGTCCCTTGACCCTTTATTGCTTGTTTAAAATAATCACGAAAACTATAATTCTGTCCGAGAAAAGCAAGATCCGTTGATACCCGACAAACACCATCTTTATCTAAAATAAAGACGGCATCGTAGTTAGGGCTAGAGCGAAAAATAATATCTAAACTTTTTTGAGCTTTAGAACTAAGCTGGTTTGTGTTTAGAGAATCTCCAGCTAAATAATCTACTACAGTAGCTTTTCTGGCAACTTGACTGACAGTTAAACGATTACCAATAATTAGCTGTTCTAGACGATTAGCACTACTTAAAGCAGCAATTTCTAGCTGAAAATATTCGTTTTGGACTAAATTGTCTAAACCTATTCTTAAATCATTATATGCGATTAATCCCATAGGAATTGTTGACACACAAAATAAAGCAATTAATAGTTTAGTAGAAATAGATAAACGCCTGGGATCGAATAGTCTTAATGATTCTAAAATTTTCCTAAACACAAATATTATTCCCGTTTCATATACTTACTTCAATAAAATATGACAAAATTTATTGAAGTAATTTTTAGTTATTTTATTATGAATCTATCTTCGTACTACTCTAATAAATAGTTTCACTTTATTCAGCATAGAAAAGTCTAAAGATGCATTAAGCACTAAAATAAAAACTAAAGCATTCATTTTGATGCTTTTTTAGGTGAGATTACTTATTAGTTTTAGATACAACACAGCAACATTTTATTGTTGTATACTTAACATTCTTTTACCTTTAAGTGTTGGATACTTTTTCGAGTTAGCTATTAAAAATAATCATAATTTCTCTTTAATTGTATAGTAATATATAAAACTAAAAGCTACTTTTTTATATGTACATTTATCCTTTTTAAAGCTTTTTATCTTAAAAATTATTTCAAAAATAAATCAAATAATTATGTATTTTTAACTAAAAAAAATACATAGGCATACTATATTTTTTACATTACATT
>CAYXWE010000111.1:0-8641 GCA_964468145.1 uncultured Pleurocapsa sp. | reverse complement strand
GTTGCTTTGATATAAGCCCGCAATAAAAACATCCACCACAAGCAAGAGTCTACGGGAGTAACTCTACCAATAGCGTGATCGCCAAAGTCGGCTTTGAGAAACTCTTCGTCTCCTTGATGCAGCACTTTAAAACTAGCAGGCATCAGTCCCCGCCCTGGTTCTAAAAAATCTAGCTGCTTCTCTTTAATTTGTAATCTTAACGTTTCTAACAAAAAATTATGTACGATTTCGCTTCGTCCCCGAATCAGAAAAATTAAGGCTGCGGGAACGAAATCTCGCACAAAACATTGATCGTAATTTAAAGAAGGCGAACTATAATCACAGGCTGCTAATGTCCCTATCGGACGACCTCGATAGTAAATAATCGATGATTCTAAGGCTTGCCATGCTTCGGCAGCGATCGCGTAACTTGGTTTGGCAGTCAATTGTTTTAAATCCCTATTTCTGGCTTATAGCCAAGCTCATCTATCACCGTAAGTTTACCAAGTTTTTAGACAACATTAGACCTCTTTGCATCCGTTATCTTGAACTTCTGTTTTTATAGGAGTATGTCATTTCCAATTGCCAATCAAAATATACGACGACCAAAAAGCGGGGACTCGCCAGTCTTTATTTTGAGTTTGCCAAAGTTTTAATTGTGCTTGTTGCAAGGCTTTAGCTTTATTGGAATCTCGCTCTAGATTTTGATAAAAGTTTTTCATCAAAACCGCTGTAGACTCGTCGTTAATTTGCCACAGGGTAGCCAAAGTACTCAAAGCACCACTTCTGACCGCAATACCTGCTAAACCAAAGGCAGCACGCAGATCGCCTACTGCAGTATCGCAAGCACTCAGTACTAGCAGATCGATGGGGACAGTTACTATTCGATCCCGCTTTAATAAAATCTGACTGAACTCTTTAATGGTTAATAGTTTTTGCCACATCAGCAAAAAAGTCTGATTGGGGTTAGAGCTAAATTGACCGTGAGTTGCAATATGAATCCGAGAAGCCGATTTATAATTGATTTGTTCGAGTAAGTTTGTTGGTGTAAATTCTCGATTTAAAATAATATTGCTGTCTTGAATATTATTCTCTTGAGTTAATGCAGTAAGTTCTGTTTTGACATTATTAAGGGGCGAAAATCGGAGATCGCCTACCTGTATAGATTTGGTAACTCCTCCCCCAACATAAGAAGTTTTTTCATTGAGGGTTTGGGGGTTAAGCAATTGCAAGCCAGGAGTTAATGCCAAAGCATATTTTTCGAGGAGATATTGCTGACCATCATATAAAACTGACATGGGTATGGACTGCAAAATGCGATCGAGAACAAATACCAAAGTTTCAGGCTGCCTCACTTCAAGATCGTTCGCCATCGGTTTAATTAACCAATCATAGATTTGAGCGGATAATTGCTGTATTTCTAGGGTGCGATCTGGTTCAGTGATATATTGACGCAGTTGTCTTACGGTAGATTCTAAATCTGTTTGAGAAACTAGAGCGGTATGGTGATGATATACTTGTCCTTCATCGTTGGAGTCAGAATTATTCATTGCCATAATCACTTCCAAACGATCTGGCAGCACAACCGTGTAAACGATCGCTGCTTGAGGATCGATGGCTTGAATACTTCTCTCTTTAAATATCGTACAAGCATCCTGAAAATAATTATCTAATTCGGCTATCTGTAAAGCTTCGATCGCATTGCGAGCCTTTTCTAAGTCTTGATTGCTAGGGTTGGGATTAGTAAGCAATAAATCTGCTAATTCCCGATAAATTGGCTCGATTTGTTCTCTAAAATCAAACTGTATTTCTTTACTTAAAGTTGCCAGATCGCTACGCAAATTCCCTAGACTTGCCAGAGATGCTTGGTAGCCAGCGATCGCCATTTCTCGTTGATTTTGTTGGCGATAGATCTGTCCTAGTTTCCATTGCCAGCGATAGCTAATTTCAAAAGCCTGGATTTGTTGTGCCAAACTAAGAGCCTTTTCTAGTAGTTGTTGGGGGGTACTTTCTAGATCTAAGTATGGCTGTTGAGTCTGTAAAATGCCTAAATTCCCCAGACTATAGGATTGAATACGGCGATCGCCTTGAATTTTAGCTCGTTTGAGGGTATCTAAATATATTTCAGCGATATCTTGCCAAGAATAGTCGATTTTAAGGTTTTCTTGTTTTAATCGTTGTAAATCCTCCGCAAATTTTAGGGGAGCGTATAAATTTTCTCCCTCGCGCCAATTTATCTGTTTTACTAACTTTTGGGCTGACGACCATTGCTCGGTAATAACATATAGAGATAAAAGATTTAGCTGGGCTGATATTTTGTATTTACCCCAAGGGTGGGAGTCTATTTTGCGATTAATTACTTGCTGATAATATTTAACTGCTTTGGCTGCATAATTGGTAAAACTATCTAGATCTTCGATTGCTTTAGCTTGAGTAGCGAGGGTTTTGTTAATATTGCCGAAACTTAACTCGATTTTGCCTGCCCTCAGAGGTGATGACAGTTTTTGGCTCGCATTAATTGCTTGACTTGCTCTAGTTAAGGCGATCGCCTGAGATGGAAAACCCATCAACAACAAACTATCACTAATTCTATTTAACGCAGAAATAGTCCAAGGCTGAGTATCTACCGTTGCTGTGTCAATAATTTTCTGTATTTGGGGTGAGAAAAGCTCTTGACAGTTATATTCAGCAAAATCTAAAGCTTGCAGTGCAACATTACAAGCGCGATCATAAAAACCCATAGAAGATAAAACCTGGGCGCGATCGAGTCTACTTCCTGCAACTCCCAAAGGATCTTGAGCGCGGGCATACAATTCTTGAGATTTTTTCCAAGCTGCTAGTGCCTGAATATGATTCCCTCGCAAAAACTCATAATGTCCTTTTGTATTCCAAATTTGACCTAATACTTGAGTTTTATTCCTACTAGATGGAACAGCCTCCATTAAAGTTAGACTTTTGGCTATATTTTGTTTTGCTAATGCCCATTTACCTATCTGTTGTTGGGCTAAAGATGTCAGTGCTAGAACTTGAGCTTGTTGCAGATATCTATCTGGACTCTGATAAGCTCGACTCGCTTGAGCTAGCAGTTTAATAGACCGTTCAAATTCTCCAACTTGATAGGCTATCTGAGCCTGCTCGATTAAGTCTGAAGGTGCAGCTTGAGCCAATAAACTTTGGTTAAACCTGAGACTGAGAACTATACCTAACCAGACAACAATTAAGAATCGCCACCATCGCTTCATAAATCCAGCTAATACAGACCGAAGACTACAGGTTATTATTCTATATGGCAACCAAAAGAAATAACGTTATTAAGACAATACCGCACAATACGACCAAGATCAGGAATTGTTGAATTGAGTTAATTTTTTTGTAGAGTTTATCGATACGATTGCTGAGAACATAATTTTGCTTTTCTAAACTGGCATATTGATGTTCTAAGTTGCTCATGCTTCTCCCATTCTCTCCTTGGCGAGAACGATTGCCCTCTCTCGCATTGCGATCGATATTGCTCTTATTTATATTTTGAAACTGCTGTAGCATTGCCACTTTTAGCCGTTCTAATTCTTGAGCATTTGCGGTCGCTTCACTAGCTTTATAAAGATATCTTTCTAATAAACCAGGACCTAGTTGAAAATATCCTTTGTAAGCAGAATAGATAGCGTTGATTAACTCTCTAGCAGGAGTGTTTTTGAGTAAATATCCTTTTGCTCCCACTTGCAAAGCAGTATTAAGATAGTTATCTTCATTATGAACGCTGATAATTAATACTTTAATATCAACAAACTGTTCTGCTATAATTTTAGTAGCGGTCAGACCGTCCAAAACAGGCATTTCAATATCCATTAGTACAATATTAGGCCGATTCGCTTTGATTAGATCTAAAGCTTCTTGACCATCATTAGCGCAACCGACACACTCTAGACTTGGATCTTCTTCTATATAACCTTTCAAAATTTCTTGAACTGTTTTTTGATCGTCTACTATTAATATCTTGATTGTCATTTTAAATATTTTTAATATGTATATTATTAAATTAATTTTGTTTGATATTTGAGTTATTAAATAAAAATAGCAAAAAATTGCTAATTAACTTAGAGTTAAATAGCGATTGAATAGTTTCAAAATATATACCGAACAATAATTGTATTTTTAAAAAGCTTATACTATGAAATAGCCTCAAGGATTAAAACAAAAATTTTTATTAAATTCGATCTACAAGCCAATTTAGATTTTTCCGTAGTTTGAATACGGTAACAGACAATTATCTCATTTAATTTCACCAAAAATTTGAACTAGATATTTATAAATAGTAGGAACTATATACAGTGCTATATATATAAAAATATTACGTAATATACTATAGGTATATTTATGGACAAATAATTTAAAGATTAGATGAATTTTCGATACTCAGATATTTACTTGGCGATCGCCACAGAGGATATTGAAGCATTATATAGTTTTTATAGCAAACTTTTGAAGCGGGATGCTGATGTTTATCGTCCTGCTGTCTATGCAGAATTTCAGTTAGAACGATTACGTATTGCGATTTTCCAGCCAAAACCTCAACGTCAGTCAGAGTTTGCCAATACTGGTAGTGGCTTGAGTCTGTGTTTGGACGTGGAAGATTTAGACAAAGCGATCGCTCTGCTGGCAGATTTGGGGTATCCTCCACCAGGAGAAGTCATAAACGCATCTCACGGTCAAGAAATCTATGCTTACGATCCTGCGGGTAATCGTTTAATTTTGCATCAACCTAAAAGATAAAATTTTTATTTTAATTGAGTAGAGAGTTTATTTACTAGAACAATTATAATTAGGGGCAGTTGGTTGATGGGGAGTAACCGTAGGTGCTTCGGCTGTTAACACCACTCGACCATGGCGATCGCGTCTCCATCCTTGAATCATAGTAATTTTTTGATTGGTGTTATTAGATACTGCTGCTGAAGCTTGTGCTGGTGTTTTATCGATATTGCGATCGTTATCGACAAAACGCCAATCTATCCAGCGATCGTCAACGGGTAGATCTTGATCGACAGTAAAAGCTATTCCTTTTTTACCCGTAACATGATAAGTGCTATTGCGACTGAGGGCGCAAAAATTATTTTGTAGCAAATAATTCACATCTACAAAGTTAGACGATTTTGCTAACAAGGATTGAAATTCCTCGAAGCTAGGAATAGTTAAAGAAATTGTTCCGTCACTACCAAATTCTGAACTAGCATCAATATCGTTGGTTGAATTAGGCGGGCGAGATTTTCGTTCTTGGATACCAAAAATACCATCACCTTTGATGTTAATGTTGCCTCCATTTCCTCCTACAGCGGTAGCCAAAATATCATTATTTTCCTTCGGGTTAGCAATTACAAAACCCACTTCCAGATTGAGGTTGCCTCCATTAGCATTATTAATCGCTTGGGTTGAGATCGTACTGCGATCGCTCAAGCTTAAATTATCGTCAACCTTGAGGGTAATATTGCCCCCCGATCTAAATTCTGTAGCAGCGGTAATACTGCCACGGCTGCTTAACTCGACGGATCGAGCATTTACCATCAAATCTCCCGGAAGACTATTACCACTACCGCGGACGCTAAGGCTACCGCGATCGCTAATACTCAAACTATCTGTATCGATCAATATATCCCCTCCATTTCCGCCATTATCAGTTTGAGCAGAAATTAAACTGGGTATTTCATCAAAGGTGCGAAAACCGCTAATTTCAATTGATGACGTATCTATATTGATATTTCCTGAATTTCCTGCAGTTCTACTAGTAGAAATTAGAATTCCCCCATCCTTAATTTTCAATTGATTAGTATTGATTTTTAAGTTGCCAGCATTACCTTCTCCAAAGGTGTTAGCGGTAATCGAACTACTTACATTCCCTTTTCTAGAGGTGCTGCCCAATATTTCTATGAGATCGCTGGTTTCGATCTCAATATTTCCTGCATTGCCAATACCAAAAGGACTCGTACTAATTGTCGCCCCATCTCGCAGACTCAAATTTCGCGACTCGATCTTAATATCGCCCCCCTCAGCATTACCTAAAGACAGTACTTGAATTTTGCTTGGTAAATTAATTTCGATTGCCATGTCCAATCCAATTATCGGCAGAACTCTATTTGCTGCATCTTCCCCTACTCTCAATAATGGTCTACTACCATTTAGTTGAATAGATTCAGTCACTAAGATCGACAAGTCGCCACTTTTTCCCGTACTTTGAAACAAATTTTGCAGGTCAATTGAACCACCATCTATTAACTTCAGATCTTTGGCAAATATTGCCACATCGCCACCCTTCCCCGCACCGATAGTAGTGCTAGAAATTTGACTGGCAAATGGTAGAAATATTTCTAGTGGAGCTAATAATGGATCTGTTTTTGTACCTGTAATATCGCTACCGTCGATTTCTAATAAATTGGATGCTCGAACATTAATTTTTCCTCCATCCGTAGCACCCAAAGTATTGGCGGTAATAGCCGAACCATTAAGAAGAGAAATATTTCTGCCCTGCAGATTAATATCTCCCGAACCTTCTCCACTAGAATTAATAGAAGCTAAATTGTCTAGCTTGATATCTTGAAATTGGCTTACGCTGTCATAATTTATTCTCCATTTTGTTGCTATATTCTCTAAGGCTACAAAGCTATCTGCTCCAACACTACCTAATTCAATATTGCCAATCTCAGCAGTCACAGCACCACCGTCGAAGGTAATATCTCCTCCCAATAATGCTATAGTCGCACCTGGAGTAGCGGTCAATCCTAGTTTTATTCGGTTTTGTCCCGTAGTATCGGCAGGGTTAGCTACAGAAAAATTTGCCTGATTGATAATATCCCCAGAACTACTGCCAAACTGCAAACCCAGGGGGACGCTAACGGTTAATAGCGGTTCGGAATTATTCAAATTGGTGTTAAGTTCCGTACCGTCTTCAAACATCAGACTTTCAGCAGTAGTAGCAATAAACGAACCACCAATATTCAAGCTGGCATTTTCACCAAAAATAATCCCATTGGGATTAATTAAAAATAAATTAGCAATACCGTTATTGGCGATCGCGCCATCAATGTTAGAAATCGAAGAACCTGTAACGCGAGTAATTATATTGGCGATCGCATCCGCATTATTGAACAAGACCGAACCATTAGTGGGAATAGAAAATTCCCTAAAGCTATGAAATAGATTAGTACCTCTTTGTTCTCCTCCATCTACGCGAAAGTTTCGATTGTTTTCAGTATTTACTTCGGTAGAAAGACTATTATCTTCGATTACTTGAGTTCGAGCAAGAGTAGGAAAACATAGTAATAAATAACTACTAAATAATAGTTTAAATTTCATAGATTATTTATGAGAAAAGCTAAAAAATACCGAGGGTCAATCTTCAGTGCTATTGTCAGCCTAAATATCTATAATACAAATTAGTCGCAAAATACAATAAATTACTATTTCAATTTATGTCTTCTAGTTTGCTATTCAATATTGCTAATGTTTATGCAATGCCTCTATGGATTGCTGCAATTTTATTTCCCAATTGGAAAGTAACCAAAACACTGTTCAATTCATATTTGCCTTGGATTCCTCTTATTGTTTTATATATTTACTATGTAGTCGTTAGCTTCAATACTGAAACTTCTTTTTCCTTACTCAATTTTGGTTTAGCTGATGTAGCTAACTTTTTATCTCAAGAAAATGCAGCAGGAAGCGCGTGGGTTCATTTTTTAGCAGTAGATTTATTTCTCGGAAGATGGATCTACTGGCAAGGACAGGAGAAAAATATCTTGACAACTCATTCTCTCCTTTTATGCCTCTTTTTTGGTCCTGTTGGTTTGCTTTCTCACGCAATTACTGAAACTCTATTTGGCAATAGAGAATCTGAAAATTTAGATACACCCACTTAAGACGGTAATACAAAAGAGTTTGATATAACCGCCATGGAGAACTAGTAACTAGTTTTTTGCACCAGTAGCTATTAGATGTTGGCGTACCAATTGCTCAAATTGATATAGATAAGCGATGCACACTAAGCGAATTAACATTAGCGGGTTGAGGAAATTTTTCGCCCCAAGCCACCAGTCTGTCATTTCAGATAAATAATAATTGGGAGAAAATATTATGACCCCAATTACCGTACTAATAATTGTAGTCAGAGCGATCGCCATCCAGCCATAAAGTCCTTCCCACCAACTCATTAAGCCAGGAAACCAATATTTACGTCCCGACATTTCTGGGGTTTGGGTATCGGGGAGAAATAAATCTAAACAAATATGCAATATATGATGGGCGATCGCAATAATCGCAATAGGCGACAATATCATTAGTAGATAAAGTACTGCATGACTGTTGAGAGATAGCATTTTCATCCAGCGATAGTCTGTATGGGACAAAATTTCCCGCAGCAGATATTTCATTCCTCTCACTAACAGCAAGAGAAACAGTGCGCTCATCCAAGAGTTGAAACTGGGTATCCAAGGTGGCAAATTTTTCATTGATTCAATTTATTGGTATTTATTGTTTTAATTTTATTTCTCTAAGCTAGCCACGATCGGTCATAAAAGCTGCGATCTTTCTCACAGGGTAGTATTGGTTATTAGTCATTAGTCATTAGTCATTAGTCATTAGTCATTAGTCATTGGTCATTGGTCATTGGTCATTGGTCATT
>CAYXWE010000110.1:0-8666 GCA_964468145.1 uncultured Pleurocapsa sp. | reverse complement strand
AGATGGCAATGGCAACGACATTGTTGCCAATGCAGCCAGTGGAGATGGTGGCAGAATTGATATCAATGCAGAAGCTATATTCGGTATTGCAGAAGGTCAAGCTATTGAGGGCAATAAAACTAATGAGTTTGATGCTAGTTCTGATTTCGGTTTAGACGGTACGATTAATATTTTGACTCCAGGTATTAATCCAGTTCGAGGAGCGACAGAGTTACCGCAAAATGTAGTCGAACCAGAAAAAACGGTGGCACAAGTTTGTCAGTCCACTAGAGAAGTTGCTCAAAATGGCTTTACAATCAGAGGCAAAGGTGGCATCATTGCCGAACCAGGACTACCCCTAGATTCTCTCAATGTCACAGTTAATGGTGAAACAAACTCAACATCCAGTATTCCTGCACCCATTGAAACAGCCCAAGGTAAAATCCAACCAGCAAGAGGAGTAGAAGTTACTAAGTCTGGAGAAATAATCTTAACTGCCTATCGTACTAATACTTCGGGCGGTCGCATTCGGGGGATAGAGCGCAATTGCGATCGCAATACCGATCGTTCTAATTAGTTTTCCTGCGGTCTTATACTAGACCTATGCGCACAAATAATTTTCAGGATCGTTAATTAATAGTTTTTTGTCATTTGTTATTGGTCATTTGTCTAAAACAACCTAAATGTTCATTGTTTAATGTTCAATGTTCATATTAGCTGTTGCATAATTCTCTTGGCTTGACTGCCATAGCCACCGCCAAAAAGATTGAAGTGATTCAAAATGTGATAGAGATTGTAAATACTTTTGCGCTGCTGATATCCGCTGTCTAGTTGCCACGCTTCGTTGTAACCTTGATAAAAGGCAGCAGGAAAACCGCCAAACAGTTCGGTCATGGCAATATCAGTTTCGCGATCGCCATAATAGGCAGCAGGATCGAAAATTACGGGCGCGCCATCGGCTAAAATTGCAGCATTTCCCGACCACAGATCCCCGTGGACTATGGAGGCTTCGGGTTGGCGATCTGCTAGTTTGTTTCTCACTGCATTAACTACTCCATCGAGACTGGGAAAATTCCCTCCATTACGTTGCCCTAATCTTAGCTGGTAACCGATACGCTGTTCGGCAAAGAAATCTGCCCAGTTATCCATCCAAGTATTAATTTGCGGGGTAGAACCAATAGTATTGTTGCGCGACCATCCAAACCTATCTTTTGTCCCCTGACGGTGCATATTTGCTAGCTGACGACCCATATCTGCCCAGCTTTGACTATTGCCCCGACCCAACTCTAACCACTGCAAGACGATATAGCTAGAATTATCTGCTGTTCCCCAACATATTGGCTGAGGAATAACAATTGTCTGGGTTGCAGACATCTGTTTTAAACCCAAAGCCTCGGCAGCAAACATTTCTACCCTAGATGCTTGGTTGAGCTTAACAAAGTATTCTGTATTGTCGCTACTGACTTTATAGCCTTGGTTGATACAACCGCCACTTACAGAGCGAGTGTCAGTAATTTTAAATTGCTGACCCGTAGCTTGAGCGATCGCTTGTGATATTTGTGTCCACATGAGATTTGAGATTGATTGAGATTCGACAAATCAATAAAGAAGTTTAAAAATACATTTAAAAACCGATCGAAGTTGTAGCATTTCTCCGATCGGTAAATTAAGTTTTATATTATTTGCTTATTATCTTGTCTGTGTAAACAACTACAAAAACAAAAGGTATTGCTTATCCTTCTTGGTTGAAATATTTTTGTATTTGTGCCAAAGCAGCAGCACCAATATTAAATACAGCCCAGCTAGCAGCGATCGCTAGAGGTGCAACAACAACTATTATGCGCCAATCCATAATTTATATCTCCTTGACAATTTTAAATTTATTTTGGAATTTTCTCAACGTAAAACCCGATCGAGTCATATTCAAATGTACCAGCTTTCTTAACCTTTTATCCAGATTTTTTGTGCAAGCTGATACATTATAAGCCTCGATCCTTTTGAGTTAGCCTTCTATACTAGCTTGAGATCGGGATAGTACGCCAGGATATCATCGGAAGATAAAGTATCGCCATCTGCTTGGGGCGTCCAGAGAATTTCTACGGCTAATAAGCGATCGCTGCCCACGCTACCAATTTGCTGTAGTGCCTGACGCATACTATCAGTATCGTTAATTTCGGGTAGGCTTAAGTTGCCTGTAGCACCGACAATTACGGTAGCAACGATATATTCTCCAGATTCTTGGTTAGAAACTTGCATTTCACCCGAACTTGATGTTTCGGATGCTTCACCCAAGGCATCTTTAAGAGCTTTCTCTACTCCTTGTCTTTCGCCGCCGCTAATGACGCGATCGACATTAGACAGGGTTTCTTCAGTAAACTTACTGCGTTCGGTAAGAGCTAGCTGATTAAATTTGGCTTCTGCAGAGTCAATATTAGTTCTCTCAGAATTGGTTGCCCCATATACCCAGTATTCTGGATGGCGTAACAAAGCCAAAGTTGCTTCTTGGACTACTGTTGCTCTACCCGTTGCGGAGCTAGTATCGGCAGTCAAAGCCAAACGGTTTAGTTCTGGTTGTAATTCGCGAGCATTTGCTAGCAAACCTACCTGTACTTGAGCCACAGATACTTTGGAACTTGTTGCACCATATACGCTCTCTTCACCCACTCCCGCGCTGCGGAAACTGCGAATCAAGAAATTGGCGATTGCAATAAAGATAATTATAGAAAATAAACCACCGCCACCAAAGCCCATGAAGGGTAGCAAGAAGGGGAAGCCAAAACCGCCACCGCCATAGCCATAACCATAGCCAGGAGAGACATATCCCCCGCCCCCTGGTGCAGAGCGAGGAGTAGAATAACTACGAGAAGGAGCGCGGAACGAACCCCCGCCAATTCTACCGCCAGTGCGGGCTGCCATCGCGCTACTAGCATTGCCCAATACTAATACACCAACCAAAGCCAATGATAGTATGGATTTCATCCAAAATTTGCGTTTGAAAATCATTTTCATCTTATTTATATAATTATTAACTACTTAGCCTCCGCCAACGATAGTGACAATTTCCAGGCGATCGCCAGACTGCATTGTTGTACTGTCCCAATATTGACGGTGTAAGATTTCTCCGTTGTACTCTATAGCGATTAGACGGGGATTTAATTGCAATTGAACCAGTAGTTCTGGTAGAGGGATAGCCATATCGCAGGCTTGAGTTTCTCCATTGATCTGTATATTTATTTTATTAGTTGCATTTAACATATATCTAGCTTGTAAAGCTCGTAATTACCGTCTAATTAATTGGGACAAAAACTGGCGTGTCGCCTGTGTTGGTTGCTCTGCTTGCATGATAGCGCGAACAACTGCTACTCTCTGTGCCCCTGTGGTTAGAATTCCATTCAGGTTATTGAGGTCAATACCGCCGATGGCAAACCAGGGTACGGGACATTTTGCCTTAACATAATCTATATATTCTTGAGTTAGGGCAGCCTTTCCTGGCTTAGTAGGAGTCTCATAAAAAGGCCCTACTCCAACATAATCGGCTTTTTGGGCGATCGCTCTATTTAATTCTTGCTTATTGGTAGTAGAAAGCCCCACTATTTTATGTTGTCCTAAGATTTCTCTGGCAAAAGATATAGGTGCGTCGTTTTGACCCAAATGTACCCCGTCTGCATCTACCGCCAGAGCGATATCTACGCGATCGTTAACTAAAAACAAAGCATTATAGCGATGACATAGTTGACATAACTTATCTGCAATCTCCAGGCGATCGCTATCTTGACCATTTTTATCGCGATACTGTAGTAGGGTCAATCCTCCCTTGAGGGCTGCTTCGACTATTTTAAATATTTCTGGTTCGGGAGATGTAACTAAGTATAAAGGTGCGTTGCCTAATAGCTGATGGCGATAACTATTAAATAGATTGCTTTCGATGGTGTAAACGCGATAGCGCATTTGTTTGCAAGCGGTTGCCATCTCCGAGTTATAAAGCTTGCTGTATTCTTCTAAAACTCTCAAAGCTTCTTGAGCGCGACATAAATTAGCCTGAAGTAGTTGTTCGATACTTTCCCGTTCTTCTTCTTGGGGATGAGATAGTTCTGTTCCTACATCGCCAGGAGTATCTCTGGCTTGACGCAATTCCCAGCTATGCCAACTGCCCAATTCTTGACGGATTTGTTTGCATTCTTCAGCTAGGGGCTGATTGTTCAAACCCAAACGACACCATTCTTCGATAATTCGTAATCCTTCTCTGGCGCGATCGAGATTGGCATCTAAAATACGGCAAACGGCTTTATTCATATAGGTTTACTCGATTTAATAATTAGCTCTAGGGATTTCGATAAGGAAACGACTTGTCATGGTAATCTACAACTTTGAGAATCGGGCTGAATACATTAGAAGAATTAATATTTTAGATCTAAGCTTTTATCGTCATTCTAAATAAGAATATTGAGTAAAAAGGTACTATCTCTAATTTCCTATTTCCTATTCCACTCTCGCCCCTACCCATAATTGAATTAAATCCAGTTGCCGAAGTTAAAACTTACAGCCGTTTTCAGTCTAAAATAGCTTCATACTTATCAAGGATTCCTGTATTTTATCTATTGGTAAGATGTGGAGATTTTCTAGATCGATTTGACCGTATTGTTGCTCTGATTCGGCTAATACTAAAACTAGCAGGGGAATATTAAAACTTTGGAGTAGTTCGACTAGTTTCTTTCTCTCTTCGTCCCAGGCGATGAAGACGCAGATACAACCGCTCAACATTGATAATCTTTCCGATACTGCAGCGGTCAAATAGTCGAAGGTTTTATCTTGACAGGCTCTAACTCCTGCTAGTATTTCTAACATTTGTTCGCTATCTCCCAAACCCCTACCCGATGTGAAAACGTAAGATTCTAAACCGACAAACATCAAGTCTAGTAATGATTCTTGGGTATGGAAATCGCAAGCAAAGGAAGCTGCTACAGAAATTGCTCGTTCTAAAACCTCGCTTTGGCTCTTAGATTGAAAAGTATCTAAAACTAAAGCATGGCGGACAAAATATTCGCTTTGTTCTTCTCTAACTACGGGCTTCCCTGTTTTCGCCCAGCTTTTCCAATGGATATTGCGTAATGGATCTCCTGGGCGATAATCTCGTAAGGAAACAAATTCTTCGGAATCGCCCACAGAAGAGGCTAAACTAACGCTACCAGATTGGGACATTCTCGAACCAGGAAGATGAATAACGGGTAGCTGATATCTTTGGGGTAATACTAATAAAGATTGGGGTAGGCTAATAGTTCTAATGGCATGGTAAATATTAAAAGGATCGGGACGCAAAATACTAACTCCCGCCAGTCTGACTATTCCTCTATGGGTAGGGGTAATTTCTCCTCTAATAGCGGTTTCGCTTTCTGGAAGAAGTAGAGGAAGTGCGATCGCTTTGGTTTTGGCTTTTCTTTCGCGGGCGATCGCTTTTAACCAACCTATATATAAACGAGTTAGAGAATTTATCGAACCTTTTTGGCTAAAAGAGCGAACTATACGCTTAAATTCGCTATGATTAGGCTGGTATGGAGCTATTTCTTCTATAAAATATAGCCCCGATTGTTTTTTATTAGTTTTATTAGTAATAGTTACCCGATAGGTAAATTTTACCCCCACCGTAGCAAAGCGGGGTAAATTGCGCTGCGCCCTAAACCGATAGGGGAAATAAAAACTAAAGGCGATCGCGATAAATAAAATGGCGATCGCGAAAGTGACAATCTGATATGCTACTGTCTGTTTGGTATCCAAGCCAATTAAGATCGCTCCTGCCAAACTGACTAACAATCCCCAGCCAACAGGAGTAAAACGTCTCAACAACCACTGCTGTATCTTATAACCTAAAATAAACAAACGATACAGAACTTTCATCTTCCCTACCCAAGTATGAAAGCTCCATATTATTCAGGGTCAACAGAAAGGGTCAAGTCCAATCGCTCCAATTGCTAAGCTTGATAATTGACAATTCGTAATTACAATTGATACTAAATCCTGCTTACTCATTTATTTAAAAAGCTGCGCATATATTGATTAACTAGTTTTGGTCGTTCTTGCTGTACCCAATGGCTACAATCTTGAATATATTTAATTTCTAGATCCCGAACATAAAGACTCGTACCATAAGTCAATTCCTTACCCAGGGCGGTATCTTCTTCACCCCAAATCATTAAAGTTGGAATATTTAAAACACTCCAGTTTTTGGTTGTTTTGTGGGAAAATAACTCGAAATTAGCTCGATAATAATTAATCATCGCGGTTAGCGCGCCTGGTTTGGCAGCAGCATTTTGAAATTGAGCTAAAACTTCTGGAGGAAAAGCAGATTTATCGATCGCCATATTAATAAAAGTAGACGCGATCGCCTGATAGTTATTAGCCTGGAAAATCAGTTCGGGTAACCAGGGAATCTGAAATGCAAATATATACCAACTTTTTTGTAATTGTCTCAGGGTTTTTAACCCTTCCAAGAATTTGGCAGGATGGGGTAGATTCATCACAATCAACTTTTCGATCTTTGCGGGATATTCATAGGCAAAGTTCCAGGCGATCGCTCCACCCCAATCGTGAGCGACTAAGATACAATCTTCATAACCTAAGCCATTAATTACTCCTTTGACATCAGCTAGTAATTGCGACATTTTATAAGCAGATATATCTTTTGGTTTGTCGCTATCGTTATAACCCCGCAAATCTAAAGCGACTACGCGATAATTCGCTGCAAATTCGGCAATTTGGTATCGCCAAGAATACCAAAACTCTGGAAAACCGTGGAGCATTAACATTAGTTTGCCTTCTCCCTGGCTAACGTAATGTAAATTAATTCCATTAGTTTTTATAAAACCACATTCTAATTCAGGACATTTCATTCATCTTTTATCGCTATCAGATTTTAACCCAGGAATGCAGCGCCCAATTGCTGAGTGCAATTGTTCGATAATGGGATCTTCTCGACCCGAAACCCAACGGGCAAAACGTCTGGCGAGCGCGGGGGCAAAAACCAGGGTGCTAGTAAAGCCTGAAAACAAATATATTCCTTCGATATTCGCCAAATTACCCACTAATGCGATCGCTCGATCGTTGAATGCCACCAAACAACTATGACAAGTGCCTGGGATATCTTCTAATAAAGGTAAAACATTGCTTACCTGTTGGCGAATTTGAGCCTCCGCAGTAAAAGGATTGAGTTTTGCTTCGGGGTTTAGGGCGATCGCGCTTACTTGTCCCATACAAATTCGACCGTCGAGAAACTGTACTGCACCAGGATCTAAAATTGCTTTGGGTGCTTCGTTGTAGGGAGGATTCCAAGCTTGGTCTTCTTTTTCTTGGGCTTTAGCTTCTAAGATAAATCTTTGTTGGACTGCGGGCATTACTACCGTACCCAATTCTAAATCTACGGGGGGAGTCAAGATTAACTGAGCGTGGGTATAATAATTTTGGACTTCAATCTTTGCCCGTTGTAGGAGCGATCGCGATAGTCCCCCCGCACAGACTACAGTGTTGGTAGCGCGATAGGTATTTTCTTGAGTTTGTACCCCAATGATTTTTTCTCCCTGATGCAATAAGTCGATGGCGCGATCGTAAACAATTACGCCATTGTTGCGTTCAAAAGCACGTAGATAGGCATTGGTAGTTTTTTGGGGATGAATGTGTCCGTGGGGCAATCTTAATGCTCCTGAAATGGCATTAGGATTGAGTAATGGTTCTAAAATACAGGCATCATTAACGCTGAGTAATTCGGGAGGAATGGCAAAGCGGTCGTAATTTTGGATAATGATTTCGGGGTCGTCCTGGCGGTCTATAGTGAGTACTAAATCGATATCCCTGAATTCTGTGTCCCCATCTAATTCTTGGGATAGATTGCGATGTAGCTCAATTCCTTCTCCCCCCAAAGTTCTGGTCAATCGATCTGTCCCCGACCAATATGCCAGCCCCCCATAACTATACACGGTGGCATTATCGGGAATTTCATCTTTTTCGATTAGCAGTACCTTAAATTCTTGCTGACTCAATTCATAAGCCAAACAAGCCCCCGTTATTCCCGCGCCAATTACAATCCAATCGTATATCATTGAGCATTTATCATTGAGCATTTATCGTTGAGCATTTTTGCTGTTTTTTCCACGGCTTTGCTTTGGCGGTACGCCAAAGAGATTGAGGCTCATTGATATCGTAATCTGTTAAGGTACGCGGTGCGCAGATTTTTTATTTTAAAGATCGGGCGCGATCGCGCTTCGCTGACAAGACGATCTTTTTATAATTAGCGCGATCGCGATCGTCTCACTAGCTAATTATTGCTCGTGAGTTAATTATCAATCCCCTTGTCAATGAGTAACAATACATAGTCAATAAAAATTACAGAAAAATGGCTTAGTTGGCGATAAATCGTTCTTAAAATAAAGTATGGATATCTCTCTGAGCCTTAACAGCCTTGACTTTTGACTATCGAGTAAAATACAAAATTGCTAAAATTGACAGCATTTTCCAAACTATCATGGGATTTTAGTAGAATAATACATCAAGTCGTAGAACAAAGCAAGTTCGTCAAAGCATTTTCAATAAGACCCCTTCATAATTCTTAACTTATTAATTATTTACAGGTTTGGTATTTTCGTATATCGCGATCGCATTTTGATGCTATAAATATTGGTTTAGATCGAAGAGATGCCTTT
>CAYXWE010000109.1:0-8706 GCA_964468145.1 uncultured Pleurocapsa sp. | reverse complement strand
CGCGGAGCGACTGCGTGTATCTGACTGTCGCCTATGCTCCTTACTACGGATTCTTTACGGCTAATGAGGAGGAGCGAATTGTTGTTGTTGAAGTTAATTCTAGTCTGTTAGATCGGGGTAATCTACTTCCTGATGAGGATTTCATCGCTCAAGCCAGTGGTAAGGATGATGATATCCCTGGAGAAACTTTGGAGGAGAGGACTATCTGGGTTCGGGATAGGCTGCACGCCTTCGCTGACTATCAAGAGATGAGTCTGAATGGGTTGGGCAATTGTTGTTATCGTGGGGCTATTCTCTTAGAAGCCATTACTCGGATTGCGATCGCTGCACCAGGTAAGACGAGTAATCTCTGCTTTATGGCAGCAGATCCGACAATTACGATTATGAACTTTGCTTTAATGAAGGAGGTCTATCAGAATTTGACCAGGGCTTTTGCTGGGTATCCTGTGGAGGCGAGAACGCTAATTCTTGACTATGTAGCTATCCTACGGGAGAAAACGGATACCGAGAAATTTGCTGAGTATTTGGATTTGCTTCAAGCGGAGATGGAAACAATCGTGGTGATGGATGTTAAAGCATCGCGAGCGATCGCTGTTTGAATTATTAGAAAGCTAGTAGTATTGAAATAAATTTGATATCTTCCACTGCTGTCCCAGAGATTAAACAGGTCATGGGCGCACTATCTAAAATTACGAATCGTTCGCCAGAGGAGATTAAGCCCTACCTGGATGAGCTAATTGAACGTCTTGTACCAAAGCAGGATAGTTTAGATTCGGCTTCATTTTCCGAGACTTCAACTCATGAGGAATGGTCGGCAGAATTTCATCAGTGGATTAATAGCCATAAGAATCGGAATATTCCAGTTCTTAGTGATGAAGCAATGAGCAGAGAAAGTATGTACCCAGATCGCTGGTAGTAATTTATGAGTTATTTGCTGGACACTAATATTCTACTGCGATTTGTTAGCCCTGAAGATTCAATGCACTCCTTTAATGTGAAAGACTTTCGACGCTTTCAAACGGAAGTTACCCCAATTAGTCCACGACAGATGAACGATCTTGATAAGTAATCTAAAGCAGCATCGACCATGAAACAGGAAAAAGGTAGTAGTAATGTTTTTACCGATCTAAATGTTCCTCAATCGGCACTTTATTTGGCTAAAGCTCAACTAGCTCATCAAATCTCTACGGTTATTGGGGAGAGAAATTTAACTCAAATGGAAGCTGCTGAAATTCTTGGTATCAATCAACCCAAAGTTTCGGCACTTATTAGAGGTAATCTTGATGGGTTTTCTAGCGATCGCCTTTTCAAGTTCCTCAACCTACTAGATCGAGATATTGAGATAGTTATCAAACCTCATACTGACCAAAACTATGAAGCAGGAATCAGGGTGGTTTAGTTTTGGTATTTCAATACCTAAAATTTTATTCCATCCCTGTGATAGCTCGCAAACTAAAGCTAGAAAGATTTTTAGCGTTTTCGCAATCTGTTTTCCCGAACAAACTGCCTAACATGACCTAACAATAAATTTGGCTAGAGTATTGGGGAAGTTGTCATAAGTACTTTATGTCTTATAAACAGGAATTTTTTCTCTATCAATAGATATGTCAAGCCACTGACTAATTTCGTAGGCAATCCAGTCTATTTCTGGATTACTTAAGTTGCTTGTTGGTAAAATATGCTCTTTAACTCCTGTCCTAATAACTATTGTTGCTGGATATTTTGATGTACCACTTTCAGAATCTTCACTCCAGTAAGGTTGTGTAACTTGTAACTGAGTAATTTCCTCTAGCAAAATACTTAGTTGACTTGTTTTTTTAGATTTGAAAATAAATTTATTCAAAATAATCTCTTGAGAGTTAATTTCTAGTTCTTTTTTTGATGTTCCTGAAATAAGTGACCACACCAAAAATAGGAAAACAAAGGTAATAGCCGATAAGTGATGAGTTAGAATCAGCCACATAGGAGAGAAAAACAAACTTATAATAAAAACCGCCACAAAGTTTCCCCATAGAGTAGCTATTATCGTATTCTCTTCTAGCAAAATCTTTAATTCATCACTATTTTTGCTAATTCTTATTTGAGTATTATTTGGCAACGTTAATGGAGGATTAGGATCGCTAAGAGGTTCATTAACCCGATCTAACTTTTTTAGGGCAACTTCCGCAGATTCATAACGTTTCTTGGGATTGGGGTTTAGCATAGTTTTAAACCAAACCTTCCAGCGATAACTTAGATAGGGAATTTCGTTTAAATGATTATTGAGACTTCTTCTAGAAAGGTTGGCAAAGTTTTTACCAGTGAGTGCAAATAGAAGAGTAGCTGCCAAGCTATAAAGATCGGATTGTATGGTTGCTTGTCCTTCTAATTGTTCTGGAGGCATATAGTTTGAACCAGCCACGATAGTCATATATTTTGGGTCAGAGTCCAAAACACTTTGAACAAAGTTAAATCCGACTAAAGATACCTTCCCAACACTATTACCCGAACTATCTCCTAGCAGCACATTATATGGAGTAACATTTCTATGAATAACAGACGGATACTGTTGATGCAGGTATATAAGGATTTCCAGTCCTTGCTTTCCCAATTCTTGGATCTCGTCTAGGCTAAAACTTCGACCTTTTTTGATTTGTTCTGTTAAAGATATAGCCTTGATACAGGTTTGAACTATGGCAATACCATTTTCAAGCTCTAAAGTTTCTATATACTTTGGTAGTGCAGGGTGATTAAGATGTTTTAAACAGTCAGCTTCTCGGATCAAAAGTTCGTGGTCTTTCCAGGATGAACCACTGTTGTATAGCCAAAACTTAATGACTACTAGCAAATCATTAACTTTATCGCGAGCAAGAAAAGTTGTCCCTCGAAGATTTAATGGTTTGAGTGGTTCGTATTGAGATCGAGATAAGATATTCGGTGTTTTTTGAGGATCAAGCATTTTGTTCGCTCCTGAAAAATAACAAAAGGTAAAAAATGATAAAGGTAGGCTGTGCCTACCCGAAAGAATTCAAAATTGGAATAACGATTATTGATTGCAGGACAATATTTTTGTAGAAGTCATACTGAATTGCTGTTTCAATTGAGGATCGGCAGTTCCAAAGGGAGATAATTCAGCAATAGCTTCAGGAGAAGGTAGAGGGTGGATAACTTCTTTAGCTAAGCTATTTACCACAACGACGGAATCAATATTGATGTGTTTTTGTTGGTGCTGGCGATATAGTTTGGAGTATTCCCGAACTAATACTTGCCAATTTTCATCAGGACAAAAGCTTTTATCGATCAGAACAACGATTGATTGGGGTGGAAAAAAACGCTGGATTATGATGCTCGCTGCTAATAGACCAATTAAGCTAATAGGCAGTCTGAGCCAGAGATAAGTTTTCATAGTGAGACAGAAAAAAGTTTGTAGAGAAAAGAATTAGAAACTAACGCTGAAAAGGTCGTGAAGCAGTTCCTCGATATTTTCGGATGTACCCTCAGTAACAAATGAAGATTCACCTATAGAGATCGCTTCTAGTTGAGTGCGATTAACATTGCCGTAAGCGATTGGCAAAAAGCTGACTCCGCTATACTCCAATATTTTTTGTACCTGATGATATTCAAAACCTCGGTTACTTTCTCCATCAGTGAGTACGAGTAAATAGCAAGAAGAATTAGGGTCATTTTGCTTTTTCTCCATTAACTCGCTTAATGCCAGTAAAATGGCATCGTAGAAAGCGGTTTCACCTTCAGGTTTTAGTTGAGAAACTGCTGCTAAGAACTTCTGATGCTGTAAAGTGTTCCAGCCATCGATTTTTACACGATAAGTAGGATAGTCGTTAAAGGTAATCAAGCCAATTTGGTTGCCTAAATTAATTTCTTTTGCTGCATGATTTAGTCCTGCTTTAACAGCTTCCAATGCTCCCTGTTCTCGCATCGAACCTGAATTATCTACTACCACCATCGAATAAACTGTTTTGCCTCCATCTTTATTGGTCTTCCAGTAAGATTGGGCTTGGGAAATGAGATTGCCATTGGGAATGATTCGATCTTGATTGGCTTGAAAATAGTCTGTCTCAACAAAACCTAATTCACGGCTCTTTTGCTGCATTGCTGGGCTTTTGACATAGGCAGCAAATTTAGCCAAAGCATCCTGTTCTTCAGGAGTGTTAGCCATGAAGCCAATCAAAGGATTGGAATGGATTATCCCATAGGGAATGAAGACAGTATCCTCAAATTCAGGTAAACTTTTTAACTGCTGGTAGTTTTGATACTCCAAGGGAAAAATCTGAAATTTGTCTGAATCCTGCCTGTAAGCTTCCAGTACATCAAGAGTCGTAGGAGTGGTAATAGAAACATTCTCTTGAACTCGATCAAATACTGATTTAACAGCCTGAGAATGTAAATTAGCTAGGGTTAAATTATCGATGCTAGCAGAGCTTAAAATTGCCATCAAAAAATTAAGTCCACTAGAGCTAGTTAATGGGTTAGGGTAGCCTACAGATAATTGACCAGAAGCGATCGCATTAACAACCGAGCTAAATTCAACCTCTCCTCCATTAGTTGAGAGCTTTTTGTAGTCTTTTTTCTTGATAACCAGTCCTGCAATATTAGGGACTAAACTCTCTTCAATGATTGTGGGATGCAAACCTTGACTCTCTAGGATGACATAGGGATGTATATTTGAAGGCGCAAGACCATCGGGACGGTATTCCCCTGCTGATATCATGCGAGTCGCTTCAATAGATGGAATAATTCGATATAGGATTTCTATTGGCTGTCCGTTGATTGAGAAATTTTCTGCATTGAAGTTCTTTACATAATGCTCGAACAATGGTCTTTTCTCACTGGAAACCCAAATTTCTGGTTGAATAGTATTGAAGAAGCTTATCTTTGAGGTTTGTTTGCCTCCTAACAGTTCAAAATCATCTATGGTAGAGAGTTTTTCCGAAGTATCAATAGGATAATTTCTTGCTTCTTCTTCTGTGATGAAATTTTCCTCAACAACTAATTCAGTGCTGACTTTCCTATTAAGCTCTTTGTATGCGTCAGCAATTGAATCAATCCGAATGAAATGGTGAAATGCGATCGCCATTAATAATCCTATTAAAGCGAAAACTGCTATTGTTTTGCTTGTTTTTGACATAATTCAGTTCAGTCTTGTGATTTGTAGTTCGTCGTGTAGTTGCTGCAATTCTTGTTTGCTTTGTTGAAGTTGTTTGATGTAGCTACTGCATTTTTTGATGGCAGTAGTTCGAGCCTCAGATTTATGAACCTGATTCAGAATGACTATTGCTTCAATCGTTTGCCGTGCCTGAAATAGCATCTGGTGTATTGTTTCCAACATCTGTGGGATTAAAGTTGGATCTAGCTTGGTAATGATTTGGCACAGACAATAAGCTTCCTGAATTAAGACTATTAATTCAGGCTGTTTATTAAGTTCTAGGGCTTGAAAAATATCTTGGGCATGGCGATTGAAGTTCTTTTGAATTAATAAATTGTCGCGATCGCTCGATAGGGTTGTTTTCAACCCTCGCCACAATAGGTCACAGTTGACCAACAAGAGAATCGATCCGCCTGAAATAAGAACCAGTGGTCTTGTTCCAAGCAATAGAACAAAAATTAGGTATAGGAAACCTGAGCCTACTGCTAACGCATAGGCTTGGTGCTTTTTATTCATCTTGGTGAATTAATGAAAACTGTTGAAATGTAGTAGATTTACGCCGAATTGACGCTTAGGTTGTCACTTTGACGCAAAAGTAAGCATAAATAGATCTGCTTATTGAATTGAACGATTCTTTTTGAGAAATTCTGGGACTGAATCAAACGAACATTTTCCGTCGCCTTCCTCGTCCTCATAAACTATCGGTACATCTAAAGAGCGAACTAAGTTCTCAACTTCAGAAGGAAGATAGATTAAATCGTCTTTCCAGATAAATCCTTCTGATTCGTTATAAGTAAACTCTAAAGCGTAGTATTGGTTTGCATAAAATCCAATCAGCACAAATTTGTCTTCATCTTTGTGATACTGAATCCAAGGAGTTAAATTCTGACTTTTAATTTCAATATCTTTGCTCAAGATATTAAGCGAAGTAAATACCTCAACGCCACGACAAGTCACAGATGAGCCAATTTTGGCAGTTGAGACACAGCCTGATAATAAAAGTAAACAACCCAGTAAGACAACTTTTGGGGAAGCTGATAGAATTTCCGATTTAGAGAATCGGACAAAATTTGAAATATAATTATCACTCACAATCTTTCCTTACTTACTCTATGAAAAAACCATAGAACAGCAAGCAGAACTATTTTCTGGGTTTTAGCAGTGACTTTACGGCTGTATCAAGGATTATTCACTGAAATATACTGAAATTATTCTAAAATTCATCTAAATCATAAATTCTTAGATATAAAATCACTGAATATCACGTTGGGAAATCTCAACAGGATTTTATGTAATTTGATTTACTTGAAGTGACATGCATTCACGAGAATTAATCGATTCACGAGAATTAAGCGATCGTCAAAAACAAAAATTAATTGAGGTTCTCGATAATTTGCTAAAGGAATATGGTCAAGATGGATTATTTGATTCAAATAACAAGAACCTTGTTACAAAAAAAATTTTTATCACAAAAAATTATTCATTAACGTATTTAGAGATTTCCCAGGAATGGAATCAAAGCTTTCCTAATGTAGGTAATAGTATATTTAGTAATATTGGAAGTAAATTATTTAAACAGTTAAAATTTGTTTTAAATAGAGAAGGTATATTAAACGATCAAGAAGCTGCTGACAGTGTAAATTTAAAATCTATCTTTGGTAATTATGTAATAAGAATTATAGATAGGAAACTTATAAATTTTAACTTCTATGCTAGTCGGCATTACACAGGCAAAAGATTATTCGATCCAATTAGTGATGATAGAATAACTGAAACATATAATGTAGAGAATCAACAAAATAAATATATTCTAAAAAGAATTTCAAGTAGTTGTCCTACTACGGAAGATAATTATAAAAATATTTATTTAAAAGAGTTATTTTTTTTTAAAAAAGAAATTATAAATCTAATTAACTTATCTAGTATAAATTGCCAACAAGTATCAATAATCAAAGACTACTGGGAAGACGAAAAATATCTTAATTTCACTTATAAACTAGGCAGTGCAAGAAGCAAAAAACTGCTTGAAAATCAAAAAACATGGGAACAAAAAGATGCTATTTATTTCCTCAAAGAATCATTTTCGATAATCGAAAAGTTACATAGTAAAAAAATTATTGTTGGTTATCTTAAACCAGAAAATATTTATGTAGAGCCAACAAGTAATTCTGATTATAAGTTATTAATAACAGATTTTAGTTGTGCTGAAAATACACAAAATAGACAAAAGCAAAATCTAAAATCAATTAATATTAGTTCTAGAGACAAAATTAACAAGAGTCCTTATTGTGACGATCTAATGAAAGGAAATACACCTAAATTTTGTAGTGATATTTTCTCTTTAGGTAGAATTACAGTTCATGGTTTACATGGCTTTCAAAATGATGATTTTCAAAAAATAAATCCTTTTGAAGACACTCTTAATCTGGATTGGATAAATGAAAACATAAACAAAAAAACTACCGATAACTTTAGACAGCTAATTAATAAAATGATTGCTTATAATTTTTTAGAGCGTTTTCAATCAATATCAGAAGCTCAACAAGCTTTAGATCAAATTAATTAAATGAATCCGTAGTAAATATTCATCCACATAAATAAGAATATGAATTTAAAGCAAGGGGATATCTTACATAATAAAAGTTACAAAATAAAAAGAATATTAGGAGAAGGAGGACATGGCACTACTTACTTGGCTATTGCACAAGGAAAGCCAAGTAAGCCAGAGGTTGTCATCAAGCAAATTAAGCCTTCAAGTTATGTTTCATTGAAGGATAGTAAAGATTATTTAGAAAAGGAAAAAGAAAAAGAGGCAAAAGCATTAGAGGTATTGGGAAAAAGCCCTTATATACCTGAATTTTATGAATACTTTGAAGAAAATGGTTTATTTTATATAGTTCAAGAATATATACGAGGAAAAGAACTATTACGAGAGTTAGAAAACAAAAAATGTTGGAGAGAAACTCAAGTAGTAGATTTATTGATAGATATCCTTCAGTGTCTAAAAATTGCTCACGATCAACAACTAATTCATCGAGATATAAAACCATCTAACATAATTCGCAGAGACAATGGTGATATAGTTCTAATTGATTTTGGTGGTGTTAAAGACATAGCAAATTTATATAAAAGTGGATCTGCTACTAAATCCACACCAATACAGACAATAGGATATACTGCTGCGGAGCAATTAACAGGAAATCCTAAATATTCTTCAGATATTTATTCTATTGGGATGATTGGTTTACAAGCCCTGACTGGTGAACATCCAATAGACATAATCAAAGACGATCGAGAAGATATTGATTGGGAAACCATTGAAAGCAAGGGAATTCAAGTTAGCTCAAAATTTAAAACTGTTCTTGCAAAAATGGGAAAATACCATTTTAGAGATAGATATGAAAATGTTATTGATGTTATACACGATTTAAAATCTTTACAAACATCTAGGTCGAATATTTTGTTTTCAGCAGGATTGTCATTCAACAAAATTAAACAACATCAACCTAAAGTATTATTTTTTTCGTCAATATCTTTAGCAGTCTTACTTCTTACGTTTTTAC
>CAYXWE010000108.1:4476-8717 GCA_964468145.1 uncultured Pleurocapsa sp. | reverse complement strand
AAGTAATCGATCGCGTTAGGGTTGGAAGACCGACTGCATGGCGAAGTAATCTTGGCTTATTGAGCAGGGTTTCATCAAAAATAATAAGAGAGGCTTTAATTAATAGTGGAGCGAGAAAATCGTTGCCGATCTATCTTTTAGCTGTCGAATGTTTTTTGGAAGCTAAAAATGCCAAGGAAATTAACACCGAAGCTCAAAATAATGAAGATTTTGAGCCAGTAGTTAAACTATTTTATCAAAGAAAAAAAGATCTTTTAGTAATCCCAGATGACTTTCCCAATATAGATAGTGAATGGATGAATCAAGGGCTAAGAAAAATCGGACAAGCGATACGTTCTTATCTGGAGATAAATAATAAGATGGTTTCTTCAGATACTCCTATTGGTGATGAGTCGGATAGTTCGACAATTGAAGATCGGATTAGCGATCTTTCTAATGAAGGTTATTTTTCTAGTTCTATTATAGATAATATAGAGTCTGAAGAACAGCAGCAGCAGCTTAAAAACTATTTTTACGAGCAGTTGGTTGCTTTTAATCTAGATCGGAAAAAAACAGATTCAAAAACTATTTTGTTTGCTTACTATATTTTAAATCTGACTCATCAAAAAATTGCCAAAGATTTAGGTGTTAAAGCTCATACTACTATTTCTCGTCGCCGTCAAAGTGAATTGAAAAAGCTAATCAATTTGATGTTTGAAGATTTAGCATCAGTTTTGAAGCTAGATAAAACTAAAATTACCGCTGTTAACAGTGACGAACTTAAAACTATTAAAAATGTTGTTGAAACTCTAATTAAAGAACATTATTATACTTTGCTAAAACAAAAAATAGAGCTAGTATTGCTAGATGAGTATCTCAATAGTTACGAACAAAAAACTGCTAGAAAAAGAAGCGACATAGAAAAGCTACACCAGCAGTTGAAAGATTGTGTGAATAATGTTGACTATTCAACTGTAGAGAATAATTTACTAGAGCATTTGGGAGAAACATCTTATTTCTACTGGCAACAAAATTTGAAGCAGCTAATAATTTTGGTAGTTAACGATCGCTCTATTACTTTAAACGAGATCGAATCAGAAGAAAAATCGTTAATTGAATCAATAGAGAAGGTTATTAAGTCACTATTACTAATCGATCGCAAGTTACCTAATATAGAGGCTGCTTTAAGATCTGCAGTTGAAGAATGGCTGAAAAAATATAATTTTTAATTTGTAGGAGAAATAGCAATATGAAACTCAATCTCGAACAATTACAGCTTATCTGTCCCGAAAATATTTGGATAGATTTTTCATCAATCGATTTAGAAAACAATACTTTAGCAGCTATGAATTTTACTAACGCTACTGCTTACAACAATGCCAAAATTAATCACCTGTGTTTGACGGTTTTTGTTAAATGGCTAGAAGATAATTTGGGTATAGAAGAGAATCAGTTAAATGTATCCCAAACAACAGAACTTGCTTCTATTTGGGAAGCTATAAACGGTACGACTATTACTTTAGATGAAACCAAAATTATTTTAATTCCCAGTGAAGCGATCGATATAGAAGAATTTGTGGTAACTCAAGAATGGGTAGATATTGCCGATTTAGCTGGCAATTATTACTTACCTATACAGGTAGATTGGGATAGCAATATAATTAGAGTTTGGGGTTATACCAGCCACGAAATCTTAAAAAATAAAGGCGAATACGATCCAATTTATCGGACATATTCTTTAGCAAAAGATAATATTATCGAAGATCTAGAAACCCTGTGGTTGGCTATTGACTATGGCTTAAAAGAAACTGAAGACATTCCTGCTATAGCAAACTTACCTACCAATACAGCAGAACAATTAATCGATAAACTAAGCAAACCTTCTCCCTATTCCCCTCGTTTGGAATTAGGTTTTGAAAAATGGGCTGCTTTATTTGGCGATCGCAATTTACGACAGCAGCTATATCAAACCAGACTAGTTAACTCTACAAAAACACCAGCAGAAAAACACAACCTAAAAACTAAGTTAATCAATCTCACAAACTGGTTAAACGAACAGTTTACCGAATCGATCGCATCTGGTTGGCATTCAGTTGATGAACTTTTAATTAATCCTCAAAGACAATTAGCCTATAGAAGCAATTCTTCTCTGCGAAAAAAATCTTCCGATACAGTAGAAAGAGGAAAATTAATTAGATTACAGATGCAGGTAGATAGTGTAGAAGTAGTTTTACTAGTGGGTGTAACCTCTGAAGCTGAAGATAAGGTAAAAGTTTTGATTCAACTGCATCCCAACTCAGATAATAATTATTTACCATCTAATCTAACTTTTAGTATTTTCTCTGAAGGGCAAGCGATCGGCAAACCAGTTGTCAGCCAAGAAAGCGATCTATATATTCAGAGTTTGCCTTTACGCTGTTCTCGCGATACAGATTTTACCGTCAAAATTTGTCTGGGAGAAGCATTGGTAACAGAAGAATTTACAATTACTTAGATATTGAAGATTGCTAATGACTTGCTATGGAATATAACAATTCTCGAACTCGTCAGGTACACCATACCAGCAACTAACAACTAACAACTAACGACTAACGACTAACAACTAACGATTAACAACTAACAAAAACCAGAGTTTAACTCGTACCTCATAACGATGAGAAATGCTATAGATAGAAAAGAATGAAAAAGGTAGAAATAAATTTAGGTCAAGGCAATCTCAAAGCAGGTTTTTCTTCAGTAATTATTCAAGTGTTCGACGAAGATAATCGAAAAACACACCAAGCCTCTACATCTTTGACTGGAGGTATCGATCTTGCTAGAACTTATCAAGACTGGGAATTTCTTTACCAAATTTTTGCTGATTCTACCGACAAAAGCGATCGCCTGGTTACTTCTAGAGGCATTATTGAAGTTGAAGATACTGGAGTGACTAATGTTTCTGAGTCTGGCTTTAATGAGATTTGTCGAGATTTGAAGCAGCAACTCGATCTGTGGCTATCTCCCATAGAACAAAAACTTCCGCTATATATTCTTCCCCAAGAACCAGCAGGAATAATTATTGTTACTAATGACGATAATACCAAACGTTTGCCCCTGAATCAGTGGCGATTGCTAAAACAGTATCCCAAGGTAGAATGCGCGGTTAGTGGCGGTCAATTTGGACGACCAAAAAGCGATCGCACTCCAAAAGGTAAGGTTTATATTCTGGCTGTTTTAGGAGACTCTGAGGGTATAAACGTAGAAGAAGATCGTAAAGCTTTAGACGCATTACCTAATAGCTGCATAGAATGGTTAGTCGAACCGAGTAGAGAGGAACTCAACGAAAAACTCTGGGAGAAAAGAGGTTGGGATATTTTGTTTTTTGCAGGACATAGCCAGACTTTACCAAAAGAAGCTGTAATCAAGCTAAATGCAACAGACTATCTCAGTTTAGAAAAACTTGAATACGCCTTAAATACCGCGATCGATCGTGGATTGCAGCTAGCTATATTTAATTCTTGTGATGGTTCTGGTTTAGCCAAATCCCTACAAAAGCTAGATGTTCCCCAGGTTATAGTGATGAATCAACCCGTTCCCGATTTCGTCGCACAGGAATTTCTCAAAAAGTTCCTGACTGAATTTGCCGAACCTGGAACGAAGAAATCGATGTATCTAGCAGAACGTAAAGCTAGAGAACGCCTACAGGGAATCGAACAAAACTATCCTTGTGCTAGCTGGCTACCAGTAATTTACCAAAATCCGACTACCGTTCCCCTTAACTGGGAACAACTATCGCAATCTCAGCCATATTATGAGGCATCACCTACTTTAGATAGTTTGCCCAAGTCCAAATCTTTGCCTTTAGGGGTTTGTGCGATCGCTGCTACTATCGCTACTATCTCAACTGTTGCGATTCGTTCTTTGGGTTTATTGCAGGGTTTGGAGTTAGCAGCATACGATCGCACCATCAAACATCGTCCCGATGAGGGAGTCGATCCCAATATAGCTGTGGTGACAGTAACAGAACAAGATCTAGAAGAATACGGTGGCTATCCCTTACCCGATGAAAGTTTAGCAAATGCGATCGCCAAGATTCAATCTTATCAACCCGAATTTATTGCTTTAGATATCTTTCGCGATCGCCCTCAACAGCCTGGTAACGAACGATTGAGAAAAATTTTGCAAAAGGATTCCAATATAATCACTGTTTGCAGTTTAGCAGGTTTTAACGATCGCGATCGACCAGGAATTGCACCACCTCCTAATATAGAAAGCGATCGCGT
>CAYXWE010000108.1:2380-4376 GCA_964468145.1 uncultured Pleurocapsa sp. | reverse complement strand
ACGATCGCGATCGACCAGGAATTGCACCACCTCCTAATATAGAAAGCGATCGCGTCGGCTTTAGCGAGATGGCGATCGATGGGGATAATGTTGTCCGTCGTCATTTACTATCAAGTCAGCCAGGAACGGAAGATATTTGTCAAGCAGATATGTCCTTAAGTAGTAGGCTGGCATTTTACTACCTCGATCGGCAGGATATTCAGCCTCAAATGGTAGATAGAGACTTGCAACTTGGGAATGTTCGCATCAAAAACTTATCCAATCAGGCAAAAGACAATTACGGTTTTCAAACGATGCTAAATTATCGTGGGGGAGATCGACCTTTTGAACAAATAAGCTTGCAAGAATTATTTGCTGGCGATGTTGAACCTAATTCAATTAAAGGAAAAATTGTCTTAATCGGTATGGATGCGCCGATTTCTACCCCAGATAACCACAATACTCCTGTCGGCAAATTACCAGGAGTTGTAATTCACGCCCACATGACTAGCCAGATCGTTAATGCTGTTTTAGCAAAAAGACCTTTAATTACAGCCTTATCACCTTGGCAAGAGAATGTTTTAATTATCTTTATGTCAGTTATTGGCGGGTTTGTTATTTACCGTTGGCAGGGTTTAAAAGCTGGAGTCGTAATTTTATTAATTATTCCTGTTACTTTTGGAATCGGCTATTTTTTCTTAACTCAAGGTTTATGGCTGCCAATAATTCCTGGCACTTTTGCTTTAATTTTAACCCCACTGTTGGCGCGTTTATATTATTTAAAATCTGGGTCAAACAAATACATATCCGTTTTAAATTGAATTGACTCCATTTTAGATTGATTAGTTCGTAGCCATTAGCCATTAGCTATTAGCCGTTAGCTTTTTATTTTTAGCTTTTTATTTTAAATAAATCTATTCAAAATGAATTTTCAACGTAACATTATTCACATTATTTGGTTTTGCGTTCTTAGCTGTATAGTTTATTACCCTTTAGCAATTAAAGCAGAAAATTCATCACAGTCTTCAGAAGAACCACAGAAATCTTCGACAGATAATAATAGAGATACTTCCGATAAAAATACCTCTCAAGTCAGTGAAAAAGTAAAAAACTTTCGCTTTCCACCTTTAGGATCTGCTCAAAGAGTAACTACGGGGGGAACTCGCGGAGATAATTTTAAAATCTTAGTACCATCAACAATAAGTGAGGAAAATAATATTTACTCTACTTATTCTCAATATCCTACTTTCGTCCTGTATTTTGATAGTCCTCAATCCAATCCAAGGGAAACTACTCTTAAATTTACCCTTAGTAATTCCGATAATACTCAAGTTTACGAAGCCTATTCTCAGGTAAAAAAATCGGGAATTTATACCTTTCAATTACCTCAAGATAGTCAGGGTTTAACACCAAATACAGATTACATTTGGCAATTTTCGTTAGTTTATGGTTCTCAAAATCAAAATACTTTTCTCTCAGACGCAGGCTCAATTCAAAGACAATCCGTTTCTCCCAAAATAGAACAGCAATTGCAGCAAGCCTCCGAACCCGAAAAAGCAATAATTCATGGCGAAAATCAAGTTTGGTACGATACTGTTAGCCATTTAACCAATCTTTATTGTTCTAATCCCGATGAATATCAAGCAACCTGGGAAAGCTTAGTAATCAACAACAAAATTATTGACTCTGAAAAATTTAATGAACAAAGTTCATTAAATTGCTTGTCATTAGATAGCAATAATTAAATACTCATTACTCATTACTCATTACTCATTACTTATTTACAGCCAGTTACCGACGAGGACAAAAGCCGACCAAAAATAAGGATGAAAAAATTCTTCTTCTTGTAATAAATCTAGTTGAGCCTGACGTAGAGATTCGGCTTTGTTAATAGGATTATTTACTAGCTGTTGATACAGGTTCGTGATTAATTCAACAGTTGCCAAATCGCTGACTTGCCACAGAGAAGCAACAGTACTACGCGCCCCCGCCCTAATTGCGACTCCTGCCAAACCTA
>CAYXWE010000108.1:0-2280 GCA_964468145.1 uncultured Pleurocapsa sp. | reverse complement strand
AGAGAAGCAACAGTACTACGCGCCCCCGCCCTAATTGCGACTCCTGCCAAACCTAATGCTGCTTGTTTATCTCCTGTTGCAGTTTCACAGGCACTTAAGACTAACATTTCTATGGGACGATTGGGTTCGTTTTGATTTTGAATAAAATTCTGTAATTCGTTTGCGTCGATCGCATCATTCCAACTAACGATAAAAGTATTTTCCGCGATTGAGCTAAATTGACCGTGACTGGCGATGTGAACAATGTTAAAGTCAGAAGATTGTAGCTTATTTTTGAAATTATTTTCCAGAAAAGATCGATCTTCTAAAACTTGGGTGGGAACTAATTGAGCCAGTCGATTTAGTTCTGTTGTGACATTAGGAAGAGGAGAAAAAGCGATCGCACGCTCTCCTACTCGTACCTGTCGGCTTTGACTGATACCAGCAGCTAGAGTAGTTAGTTTTTCTTGAGTTAGGGGCTTGGGCTGTAATAATTGTAAGCCAGGAGTCAAAGCGATCGCATAATCTTCAATTAAATACTTTTCCCCGTCGTAAAGTATACTCATCGGGATGTTGCGTAAGACTCCATCTAAAATAAAAGTCAGAGTAGATGTCGTTTCGGGTTGAATATTATCAGCCACAGGAAGAACTAACCAACTATAGAGTCGTTGGAATAGGGGTAAATAATCCTCTGTGGAGGTATTGGGAAAAACCAAAACATCTCGAATTTCGGCGACAGTTGTTTCTAACTCTGTCTGACTAACTTTGGTAGAGACGCGAACTAAAGGGCGATCGGGTACAGATAAAATAACTTCGAGACGATCTTCTAAAATTATCGAGTAGATAACCGCCGACTTGCGATCGATTTGTTCGATACTTTGAGGTTTGGCATCGATACAAGCTTCTTGAAAGAAGTTATCTAACTCGGCTAACTGTAATGATTCGATAATGTCTCTGGCTTGTCTGAGTTGCTGCTGGTTGGTTGTCAGATCTCCTATAGCGAGAGCGCGATCTGCTGATTCTAAAATCAAGCTTACGGTTTTACGATATACTGGCTCGACTTCTTCGCGAAAGCTAAACTGAAGATCCCGGTTGAGGGCTACTAAATCGCTGCGGATTTGTTGGAGAGAATCGATCGCATTACCATAAGCTTTCAACGCTCTAGATTGTTTATTTTCTTGCAGTAGTAGTCTTCCTAACTGCCATTGCCATTGATAAGCAAGATCGAAACTTTTAATTTGTCGTGCCAATTCTAAAGCCCGTTCGGTATTATCTAAGGCTATAGGTAAGTTTCCGATGCGTTCTTGCATTCTACCTAAACTACCAAAAGCGTAAGATTCCAAACTTTGATTTTCTATACTTTGTGCCTCATTTAAAGCCGTAGTAAGTAACTTTATTGCTTGCTTTTGATATTTATTTTCCGTAGTATTTAAAGAATTTGAGTTAGATTTATTACTAGCTATTTGTTGTATATCTGTTTCTCTTTGTCGCAAACAATCAGAATTTTCTCGTTCAAAACAAAACAAACTTTGTGCGAGTTGAATTTTGCTATTAATTCTATTGCCATTAAAAGGTAGCTCATTAATTAAATCCGTTGTTTTGGCAAGATAGGATAAATCTTTGGGCAATTCGGGATTTTCTTCGTTCCAATTCAGCCAATTTAAGCGAGCTTGCAACTGCAAAGATTTAAATTCTTTTTGCTCGATCGCAGTTTGATAATATTGAAAAGCCGATTGAGAATATTTACCAATTAATTGTTCGTATTCTTCGTTAGACTCGTTTGGCGTTCTGCGATCCAATTCTCGATATCTCTGAGCTAAGATACGGTTAGTATTTCCTAATGCTAATACCGTACGATAATATTCCCTTGTTCCTTCAGAAATTGAACTTAGAATAGTATTGAGTAAGCTGTTTGATTCTGATAGTTTGCCGATAATTCGTAGATTATTACCCAAAGCGATCGCAGCATCTAATTGAACTGCTTTCTTCTTTGGTGATTCTCGATTCAACTTTTTGGCAAAGGTAGCGATTTCTGTTTGAAAGGCATTTTCTTCTAGATCGACGTTACTACAAACAGGCAGATTTATTGCCAAACTCTCTACTAAAGTATCGCAAGCACGAGGATAAAATCCCAACTGTTCTAAAGCTGTAGATTGGTTAATTTGATTTTTAATGATTTTCTGGCGTTGCGAAGCCATGCCGTTAGGCTTATCGCCTTTTACGTCGTATAATTTATTAGCCTCTGTCCAACTTTCAATAGCTCCTTTTGGATTGCCCAATTCTAATGCTAATTTTCCTCTA
>CAYXWE010000107.1:4091-8736 GCA_964468145.1 uncultured Pleurocapsa sp. | reverse complement strand
CATTTCCACAAACTCAGAACCAGAAATACTAAAGAAAGGTACTCCAGCTTCACCAGCTACTGCTTTTGCTAACAAGGTTTTACCTGTTCCTGGAGGGCCAACAAGTAAGACACCTTTAGGAATTTTCGCGCCAATTGCAGTAAAGCGATCTGCATTCTTCAAAAAGTCTACTACTTCAGTAAGCTCTAGTTTTGCTTGTTCGATACCAGCTACATCACCAAAAGTCACCTGAGTTTTAGGTTCCATTTGGACTCTTGCTTTGGATTTACCAAAGTTCATTGCCTGAGATCCAGGCCCACTTTGCGCTCTTCTAAGTAAGAAGAATAATCCGACTAGCAACAGGATGGGGAATAAGAGACTGCTTAAAGCTCTAAACCAAAATCCCTCGTCACTTTGAGGCAAAACCGCAATATCTACGCCATTGTCGCTCAAAATATCAATTAATTGAGGATCGTTGGGTAGATTCACGAGGATGGGTGTTCCTTCGCTATTGATAACCTGCGCTTTAGTGCGATCGGCACTAATTTTCACAGTTTCAATTTTGTTGCTTTGTACTTCGTCAATTAATTTACTGTATGCCCAAGTTTCACGAGCTTGAGGTTGTTTGTCTAAAAAGGCAGTACCCAAGGCTACTACCACTATAGCCAACAGAACATATAGCCCTGCATTACGCCATTTTTTATTGTTATCTTTACTCACTCTGACAGCCTCCCTTAGCTGAAGGTTAAGAATCTTTATGTTTATTTTAACTACTGTTACCTAGTCACGATGCCAAGGTTAAATATGCTGTAGGATAATCTTGACTTTAAAACCAATCGTAATTTGTTCCTATCTATGAATTTGGGAAGCAACTTGCAATCGTTTTTTGGGAAATTCATTATCTCGATTCGGCACTTTAAACTCAGTCACCACGGCTAGTTTTATTAGGAAAACTAGTATTTATTGCTGGTTTTGTTTTTAGGTTGTTAACTTATGTTAACGTTTCTCAGGAAAAATTTGACATTTTTTTTCTATAAAAGGAGAAAAATCACTGACAAAGATAATTTTTCGCTAATAGACAATCTAGAATTATTTTTGTTTTTTTGAACATACACAAGAAAATTGAAGGCGGAGACATGATATTGCTTTGAGACTAAAGATCGTCTCTAAAAAGCTATCGTCCCCGCGCCATTTTTTTGATGTTTATTTAATTTTGAGAACAGGATGACCCAATCGAATCGATATTCAAGGTCTTGAAAGTTCCTAAGATTCAACTAGACTCCAGCCTCTAGAACATTTTACTTTTCCTTGAATTACGGTGTTTAAGTACTGTAATCTAATACCATATTTTCTACCTAACTCTGTTGCGGTGCAGCGTTCGGAGATATTTCTCTTTTCATTTTTCCAACTATAGGTATTTTGATAGAGGGAACTGTCTGTTTTCTGGATGGTTGATTTTTTTTCCATGACAGGTACAAACTCAGTGACGGTGTCTTCAATTAACACGACCTGAGCGATCAGCTTGCCAATTTCAGGATTGGAGGCTGCTAGATTTAGTCTTTTCATACCATCTTTAACAACTAGTTTTTTCATACCAAATCGGCTTTTTGCACCATCGGTAGTGAAGATAATGGGATCGGTAATGCCCGATTGTAATAAGTCTTTAGCTAATTCTGGATTGCTGTAGTTCTCGGTAGAAACCAAAAGAGCAAGATCTTTGAGCGTAGCTTGATAAGTAATTTGTTTCATAGTTAACCTGGCTCTGTCACTATTGATTGAATAGACAATAAAAAAAATTCATGTTTGCGTTTTTGATAGAACTAGCTACTAGAAAAATACTGAAGTTGGGTTAACAAATTTTACTTCGATGAGTTTAATTGCTCGATCGCAAGATTTACCTAGGGGTAATTGCACTGGCTATAGAATTCTTGAGAGTTGATAAAAGCGATTTAGCGCGACGCATCAGAAGTGAATATTTAATTTTTCTAGGGCAAAGGGAAAGAGTTCGAGCGTAAATGTTCCTAGTTCACACAAACCGCAGTACGAAAATTTTCTTACGTGTAAACCCCCCTAAGAGAGTGAATACCGACTCGTATATTCTATTAATCTCTGTAATTTTACTCATCCGTATTTTTACTGTAATTTGAGTAACTAAGCAGTTTTGAAATAATAGTTAACTATGCTTAAAATAAGTTCGTTTTCCTGGCGATTATTTTATGATTGCTAGTTGTAACTACTCATTAACCGCTTTTTCTAAATAATCGGCGATCGCCCTAGCAATTTCTGGTTTACCAATTACTTTTTGAAGAGGATTATTTTTAGTTACCAGATAAGCAACCTGCGAGCCTGTTTGTAGGTGTTCTTCGCCCCGATTGGCTACTATCATTTGATATCCTTGTTTTAATTTAGCCTGAGCAATCTTAATTAACTCTTCGTGGCTCATATTTTCTTGATACTTAAAAGCGATCGCCCCTAAATTGGGAAATTTGGCTCTAACTAAATCGATTACTTTCTGAGTAGGAATTAAATCTATTTTGGACAGTGCGCCGTTACTGGGTATTTTGCCAGGAAATACTTGCTGCGGTTGATAATCAGCTACCGCAGCTGAAAAGATACCGTAATGATAATTATTCTCTAGCTCCCTCATTACTCGATCTAGATATTCATCGTAAGTGTTAACTATTTTGTGGGGAAGATAATTAGGAGGAGTATAGCTACTTTGTCCGTGAATTAATTTAACTTTTGCTCCTCGCAAATACAACTCCTCTGCAATACAAGTACCCAATTTCCCTGTAAAACGATTAGTGAGACGACGAATATTATCGATCGCTACAGGTGTCGGCCCTCCTGTAACTAAAATAGGAATCTGCTTAAGCATAGAAGAACTTACTGCACGACAGACAGCACAGGCGATCGCTTCGGGATCGGGGAGATTATTTTTTCCATGAGCTACTTTAGGCGCAATAATATTGACACCCAAATTATTCAACTGCTGTAAAGACTCAGTTAAAATCGAATTATGCAGGCTACCGTGCATTGTAGGAGCAATCAAAATCTGAGTTTTGCCTTGCTCCATTCTGCCAATAGCAGATCCCAAGGTAGAAGTAATCACTCCATCTGCTATACCCAAACGCATTTTATTAATCGTGTTATAGGTTGCAGGAGCAAGCAAATAAGCTGCAAAAGGATTTTCATCGCTCAGATGTTCTGCCTTGGCAGTTAATTTAGTTATAACTTTATTAGTAGTACTCCACTCCAAAGCATCGACTGTTGTGTAACGTAAAGCTTCGCTAGATGCAAAAGCCACCACATCTGCACCATGACGGCGGAGAGTCCGCGCAATTAAAGGAGCTTTTATGGCTGCAATACTACCAGTAACCAGTAAAGCAATGCGTTTATTTAAAAGATGAACTGAATTTAAATTTACTTGGCGATCGCCGATAGCTGATTCTGGTGGCGATTGAAAATCCCAATTACTCATTAACTAATAGATCTATAGACTTTTCGCTCGCGGTCATGAAATAGATTATATTTTGAAGCGTCTCTCGATTGACTGATTTTAAAAAATTTAGGATATGCTGGTGAGGAAATAGCTGATAACTAATTATTTTGTAGCTAAAATTCAGCTAGTTTTAGGGGTGCATGCTCCTGAAAATACATAAATCAGACAGAGCTTCACAGGTATTTTGAATGAGCTATTGCCTAAACCCATCCTGTCCTAAACCTGTTAATCATCCCAAGTCAAAATTATGTAAGGCTTGCGGTTCAAAACTGTTATTGCATGGTCGCTATCACTTAGTAAAAGGTCTAGGTAAAGGCGGTTTTGGGGCTACCTTTTTGGCAGCAGATCTTGCTTTGCCTGGAAAACCCTTATGTGTAATTAAACAGTTACGTCCGAACACGGATAATCCCAATTTCTTGTCAATGGCAAGAGAACTATTTGAAAGAGAAGCCAAAACTTTGGGTAGAGTGGGAAATCATCCTCAGATTCCCAGGTTGCTCGATTATTTTGAAGATCGCGAACAGTTTTATTTAATTCAAGAATTTGTTAAGGGTAACAATTTACAACAGGAAGTAAAAAAACTAGGAGTTCTTAACGAAGAAAAAGCCCGACAAGTACTCCAAGAAGTTTTGGTCATTCTTCGAGATATCCACGCTCAAAAAGTTATTCATCGAGATATCAAACCCGCTAATATCATTCGCCGTGAAATAGACAATAAATTAGTTTTAATCGATTTTGGAGTAGTCAAAAATCAAGTAAATTCTGCTGGAGCAGCAAATCAAACCGCTTTTACCGCTTTCGCTGTGGGTACTCCTGGTTTTGCTCCTCCCGAACAGTTGGCGATGCGCCCTGTATATGCCAGTGATGTTTATGCTCTTGGCGTTACCTGTATGTATTTGATGACTGGGAAAGCACCCAAAAATATGGATTGCGATCCGATTACGGGGGAGATTAATTGGTTTAAATATGTTAAGGTCAGCGACAGTTTTGCAGAAATTCTCACCACTATGCTGGAGGTAGCGGTCAAAAATCGTTACAAGACTGCCAACGAAGCTCTACAGGCTTTAGATATTGAAAATCACGTCGATAGCTTATCAGAGAGTATGTTGAGCTATCCTAGTATAGCAGAATCCCCTGACACCTCTATTAGTCGAAACAGTCGAA
>CAYXWE010000107.1:0-3991 GCA_964468145.1 uncultured Pleurocapsa sp. | reverse complement strand
GGTTCTTCTCGAACTTCTCGTAACTCCAGCAGAAATGCTTCTACTTCTAAATATTCTCGCGGTAACTCCAGAAGAACTAATATGAGCAGCACTTCTACTTCTGTGAGTAAAGTCCCCAAAGCTCCCCCCAAACCAGTAAAGATATCAGCTCGAGAAATTTTGAAATCTTATGCCACGGGAAGAAAAGACTTTGGACTTAAAGATATTAGTATGCAAGACCTACAAAAGGCGGATTTATCTGATGCTAAATTTCATGGCTCTAAGTTGATTAGAACTAATTTTCAGGGAGCAGATTTGAGCCAAACTAGTTTCACTGACTCCGATATGCGCCAAGCGATGTTTCGCAATGCTAATTTGACTCGCGCTTTTTTTAATAACGTAAATTTGGAAGGTATAGATTTGCGAGGAGCAAACCTAAGCTATGCCAATTTTAAAAATATTAGCTTTAAAAGCGTTAATCTCTGCGGAGCAAATTTGAGTAATACTAATTTAACTGAAGAGCAGTTGGACGAAGCAAAAACTAATTGGATGACAATTCTGCCCAGTGGCAAACGAGGGTTTTGGTAGTTATTAATTAATAATTGTTAATTAATAACTACTGATTAATTTTGTTTAGCCAATGCCAGGAATAAATTTAAGTTTCTTGGTTGCTCTTTCGGCAACTTGAGAATAGCTTAGTTCGCCACAAAGAATTTTGCCCATCAGTTTACCTGCTGTCGGACGTTTAACTCCTACTTTATAGGCAATTTTAGGAGCTTTAAAGAATATACCTGCTAGAAAGTCTGCTTTAGCTAGATTTGCTCCCCATTCTTGATTTACGGTGGAACTGTAGCTTGCTAGAGCATCTGTATCTCCTGCGATCGCCTTACTAACTGCTGCTGCTGCCTGTACCCCTGTATACAATGCGGGGCGAATGCCTTCTCCAATTAGGGGATCGACCATTCCTGCTGCCTCTCCTACCAACAAAGCACGATCGCTGTACAAAGCGCGATCTTCTTGCCATAGATTCAGGGGATGCTCTTTATATTCTCCCTGATTGGGGTCTAGATCGAATAGTTGAGCGTATTTGTAAAGCTGTTTTTTTAGCTCGTCGGGTTTTCCTTTGGGATCGCGGACATAAGCAGCACTGAAGGAATAGCCATTTTCTTTGGGAAAACACCACATAAAGCCATTTTTCAAAGACCCAAAATCAAAAAATCCCGTAACTTTACGGCGATCGCTAACTTCACCTGGAATTTGAAGACTAGCTGCTGCAACCTTTTGAGCTTCGGGAAATCCGAGCATTTTAGCCATTGTGCTATTTGCGCCGTCGGCTGCAATTAAATATTTTCCTTCAAATTGACCCGCACTAGTGCTTACCTGCCAAGTTTCGCCTTCTAGTTTTGCTCCCTGTACTTCCACCCCAGATTTAAATTCTGCTCCTTGACTTGTAGCCTGCTCGAGCAAAAAATTATCAAAGCGATCGCGCTGCACCATCCACATGGGAGTTACACCCTCAAGTTCTACCTCGGCAGGATCGCTCATTTTAAAAGTGTATTTGACTTGAGAAACGCGATTTTGAATTACAGAAGCAAAATCGAAATCAAACCATTGGGCGATCGCAGGAGAAACTCCACCGCCACAGGACTTATCACGAGGAAAACTTGCTTTATCTAGTACCAAAACAGAATGTCCTTGCTTCGCCAGATGATAAGCAGAACTACTTCCAGCAGGACCAGCACCTACGATAATACAGTCAAACATTACAAATACCTTATTTTTTTGAAGAATTGTTTCTTAACTTTCACATTAAATCAAGCCAAAGAGGTTAGTCAATAAAGTTTTGCTGTCAGATTACCCACTGCTAAAGCCCACTTCATGACTAAATTGTCATAACTTTACGATTGTTTTGACATACCTGAGAGCTAAATTATTTTTGTCCGAAACAAAAATTTAGCTATTTAACCTGAGTTCAGTTTAAGAAACAAAATCAAAAATTCTACTATCTTCTCTCTCGAAACAAATAACTTAGAACGCTTAACAGATATAGCTCTCTGTGGTGATTTAAAACAAGGGTTTAATTAGCAATGAAGTCACAAGGGGTTTGCCCGATCCCGAACTGACGTTATCTAACTCATTATCAAAATTCAAATTTGGCATGACTTACAATCCTCGTTACAAAAACTATCTCCAAAATTTGCTGCGTCGATTAAATCCTACTAGGCTTTGGCATCTTGATAATGGTAATTGGGAATGGTTAAAAGAACAGCAAGTTCCTCTTGCCGAACTAAATCGTGACATCTGGCGATTATCTGTACCTTCTTTTAGCTTTCACTTTATGCTAAGTTTATCTGCGATCATCGCCACTTTAGGATTGCTGTCTAATAGTGCTGCGGTAATTATTGGCGCGATGATCGTTGCACCTTTGATGGGACCAATTGTCGGCATGGCATATTCTACTGCGATGGGCAACCGCAAATTGCTCAGACGTTCTAGTTTTACAGTATTCAAAGGAATTTTACTAACTATTGCAGTAGCTTTGGTGGTAACTACAGTAATCAATATCGACACCGCAGACACTGAAATTATGTCTCGCGTCAAGCCTACTTTGATGGACTTTGGTATTGCCACCGCAGCAGGGGCAGCAGGGGCTTTTGCCTATACCCGTCGCAGTATCTCTAGTGCTTTACCTGGAGTGGCGATCGCCGTAGCTTTAGTTCCTCCCTTGAGCGTGGTAGGTATTGGTTTGGCGCAGGGAGAAAGACAGGTTGCTGTCGGTGCTTTGTTACTGTTTTTGACTAACTTAATTTGTATTGTTTTCTTTGGCAGTTTGGTCTTTTTGTTTCAATCCTATGGCAGCATTGACAGAGCAAAAAAAGGCTTGGCATTATCTACGGTTATTATGCTCCTTTTGTCTATTCCTCTGACTTTTTCGATGCGCGAGTTAATTATTAAAAAGAACGTTCGTCAAGATATTCAAAATTTTATTCTTTATCAAACTGATGCTTTTGCTAATGCAGATATTAATTCTATTCTGGTCACTCCTAGAAAAGGCTACCTTAGAGTGGATCTAGAAATTGCAGCACCCCTCAATTCTATTTCTCAACAGCAAATCGATAGGGTGAAACAAGAATTATCCCAAGCGTTCGATCGAGATATTTATCTTGATGTGGAAGTAATTCCCACGAACAATTTTGTTTCTCCCAACTAATACCAAATCAACTAATGTTGACGACATATAAAAATAGCCCAGAGCTAGAGCGGGCAATGCCCACCCTACAAAATATCCGTCCCATTCTTTTTTCTATTTGGTATAACAACAAGATTATGTTTTTTTGACTCAAAAGGTATTTTTCAAGGGCGCGATCGCGCTATAAGTACTGAAATACCCTACTGACAAGATCCATTTTCTACGAAAAATATAGGATTGACATAGATGTGTCAAGCAGCCAGCGATCGCCTTTCTCCAACATTACTCATTACTCAATTGTCTAACTGTCTGGTTGTATACCAGAACCCACAGGAGCAATAGAGTTAAGCTTTAGTTCGGGCATATCTTGCTCTATTTGGCGTAAATTCCATTCATTTTTAAATAGTAAAACTGGTCTACCCCAGTTATCTTTAACGGAAATGGAATTGAAAATTCGACCAGCTTTTTCTAAGGCTGACCAACCTCCATGTACCCAACGAGCAACGCTATAGGGCAAGGGTTCAATTCTAGTTTCTACATTGTATTCATTCTGCAAGCGGAACTGTACTACCTCAATCTGTAGCTGTCCCACTGCTGCCAGGATGGGATCTCGTTTAAATTCATCTGTAGAATACATGATTTGAATTGCTCCTTCTTCTCTTAGTTCGGTAATTCCTTTTTGGAATTGTTTGAATTTGGAAGGATTGGGATTTTTGAGATAGGCAAAGATTTCGGGAGAAAAGCAAGGTATCCCTTCGTATTCTAATTTTTTACCGTTATAGATCGTATCGCCGATGGCGAATACCCCTGGATTATTCAAAC
>CAYXWE010000106.1:0-8757 GCA_964468145.1 uncultured Pleurocapsa sp. | reverse complement strand
AATATTTCTCCTCTACCAATGATATTGAGAGTAACTTCCTTTCCATCTAGATTGTAGGTACGAATTTTTACCCATCCCTCCAAAATGAAATAGACCGAGCCTCCCCAATCATTTTCTAGTAGCAATACCTGATTGGGGGGATGGGATATGGTGACAAAATGAGCAGCAATTTTGCGAACACTATCTTCTGGTAAATCGCTCATAAAAGGAACTAGTTTGCTGAGTTCTTCTCGACCGATATTTGATTCTAGATAACGAGATTGATCGTCCATAGAAAAATTGGTATCAGTAAGCTGTAAATATCTCCTTTGTATCATTAAAAAAAGAGAAATAATTGAAATGACTTCCAAACAACCATTAATTCGTTTATAGGAAAAACATATTTGGGGTTATTTTTGATTTTATTGAGTATTTTGCAAAAAATATCTACTATCGATTGAATTAGCTATCAATATGTTTTTGTCTAAATATGAGGTTTATTAATCAGAGCTTTTTTTGAAACTTATTGTATTTCTTAAACTGCCGTGTCAATTATCTATAGATAGAGATAATGTCCTCTTTTCTAACACGAATAATTACTGAGATGACAGGGAAAATACATAAGCTTTAAACTTCCGAATTATTAGTTAAAGATTCGGTAAAGAGTGTGTTTGCGCATAGCAATACCTATAGTCGAGCAAATAAGATTGCATAAAGACCATCATATCTCTCGTATTAACTAATCAGATATATATAATTTTTTTTCTATGACTTCACCTGTTAATCTTCATTTTAGAGACGCCAACGCGGTACGATTAGCTGTAGAATCTACAGTTCATCCATCCGTAAGTAGTAAAGCAAAGCGTATTTTAGATATAGTTGGCGCAATAGTAGGATTGAGTGTTACGGGAATAATTGCCATCCCGATCGCGATCGCCATGTTATTAGACGATCCTGGTAAAATCTTCTACAGTCAAACTCGCTGCGGTTTGGCGGGTAAGCCTTTTACAATCTGGAAATTCCGTTCCATGATTGCTGATGCGGATAAGAAAAAGCATCTTGTAGAAAATAAAGCCAAGGGACACATTTTTAAAAACGAAAACGATCCCCGCATTACCAAAGTGGGTCGCTTTTTACGCCGTACTAGCTTAGATGAGTTTCCCCAATTTTGGAACGTACTCAAGGGCGACATGAGTTTGGTAGGGACTCGTCCCCCGACTACTGATGAAGTTGCTCTCTATGAAAGACATCATTTCCAGCGTTTGGAGGTCAAGCCAGGAATTACTGGAGAATGGCAAGTAAGGGGTCGTTCTGAGGTGCTAGATTTTGAGGATATTGTCAAAATGGATCTCAATTATCAAAAGAGATGGTCTTTCTTCTATGATATGAATCTAATTTTACAAACTATTGCTGTAGTATTGGCACGAAAGGGAGCGTGTTAATTGAAGAAGAAGGAGTAAGGAATGAGGAACAAGGAAATATAATTAGTGTATTCTTGTTTTCTCCTCAATCCTTCGTTTTTATGAATCTTCCTACTTGGATCACTTTGTCCCGTCTTTTGGGACTGCCTTTTATTTTATATTTGTTAACTAACCCCACCACTGCCCATCGTTGGCTTTGTGTGGGGATTTTTGTTGTTGCAGCAGGGACGGACTGGGTGGATGGCTATTTGGCTCGCAAGCTAGATTTGGTCACGGATCTGGGTAAGTTTCTCGATCCTTTAGTAGATAAGTTACTAGTATTAGGTTCGTTGCTAGCCCTGATCGAACTACAGTTAGTCCCTGCTTGGGGTGTATTTTTAATTATGGCGAGGGAAATTGCGATCGCAGGCTGGAGAGTGAACCCCGTATTAACTGGCAAAACCAATATTTCAGGCGCAAATATTTGGGGAAAACTGAAAACCGTCGTGCAAATTGTAGCGATCGCCATTTTGATTGCGCCTTTAGATCCTCAATGGGACACTTTGACTGCAGTACTATTTTGGTTAGCAGTAGCATTTAGCTTGATTACGGGCTGGATTTATATTTTGCCCAGTATTTCCTCATCCAAAGAGAAATCAATATCAGAGCCATCTCTACCTGAGGCTAAGTAATCTTTTTGGAAAGAGTCTTTTAAACCCGATACGAGGTCGTATTGGGGTTTCCAGTCTAAATCGGTTTTAGCATTGTGAATATCGGCAAAGAAATGTTGTTGGCGCACTGGGAAAGCTTTGCGTTTGCCAAAATCGAATTGTTTTGGATCGTAATGAACTAATTTTATATCTTCAGGAGATTTGCCCGCAGCCTCCGCACAAGCATAAGCCAAACCATCAAAGGTGACATAGCGATCGCCTGAGATATTATAGATCTTATCGATGGCATTCTCATTGCCCAAAATGCTAGCCATAGCCAAGGCTAAATCTCCAACATGACCGAATTGAGTAATAAATCTACCTTTACCTGGAATGGGTAGGGGACGATCTCGGACGATGCGATCGAAAAACCAAGCTTCTAAATCGTTATAGTTTTGTGGTCCATAAATATAAACGGGACGAATTGAAGTCCACCGAATGCCAGAATCTTTTAAATAGGCTTCGGTGTGATGTTTGCCTTTGTGGCGACTATTAGGATCTACAGCATCGCCTTCAACGTGAGGCATTTGAGTCGATTTTGAGTATACTCCCGCAGAGCTAACATAGACAAAATGTTTTATTTTGCCCTGAAAAATTTCTACCAGGGGTTGAGTATCGCTCAATTCTCGCCCATTGTTATCGAAGATCGCATCAAAACTTTCTCCAGATAGTTTTTCTTTAAGTTGGGCGGAATCTTTGCGATCGCCATGAATTTGAGTAATTCCCTCTATCGGTGCGGAGTTGTTTCCTCGATTGAATAGAACTACCTCGTGTCCTTGCTCTACTAAAACTTTGGTTAAATAGACTCCAATAAAACGAGTCCCACCCATAATTAAAATTCGCATCTTGCTTAATCTTCAGATCGATTTATACATTTCTCAACTTATCAGTAAAGAGGCGTATAAAGACATCAGATCGATTGCGGAAGGGATTTAATTATCGCCGACAATTAATGGATTCATCAATGAATCGAACCATCTAATAACTTTTCGCTGGTAGCCAATTAATGTCGGTTTGGTTGCTAATATTTCTAGAGCTTTTTGATAATCGCCAGCAGCGCAATTCCAGTCACCGCGAAGGTGATAAGTTCTACCTCTTTCTGCATAAATTCTTTCTTCTAGAGCATCTCCAATAATTAGAGAAATTTCCATGTTTTCTAGGGCTAGATCGTATAATCCCAACTCGCGGAAGGCGACTCCCTGGTTAATCCAGGCTTTTAAATTAGCGGGGTTTAGATCCAAGGCTACATCATAATCGGCGATCGCCTCCGCTAATGCTCCTTGAGCAGCATAGCAATTAGCACGATTATTATAAGCACTATCAAGACGGGGATTAATTTCTAAGGCTTGGGAGAGATCGCACAGAGCTTCAATAATCTGATTGTTGCGAAAATACATCAGCCCGCGATTGTTATAATCGGCTGCATTCTCAGGATACAGAGATATCAACCGATCCAAAAGAGCGATCGCTACAGCGTATTCCCCTTGAGATGCTTTTTCTTGTACCCATTTTCTTAAGCACTGTTCGGAATTGGCGATCGCCAAAAAAGGTGACGAGCAACTAGATAATGACAAAGATAATCTTGGAGTTGTCGGGGGGTAATTACTCTGATTTGTTTCGCTCTTTAAATTGCTCTTCATTGCATCAATTAAACCTTTCTTAGTGCTACTTTACTATTTAGATTTGAAATGTAGATCGGTTCGATGTGTCACCAATCGAACTGTCTCACAGTTTTGTGAATTATTTATTTTGAGTTCTTAATTCTTTATAAAGAGCATAATGACTAAAAAATGATTCAATGTCTTCCTCAAAATTACTTAAATTAATGTTGCATATATTATCAAAATCAATAATATATGTTTGTTTTCGTCACAATTATTGCTCAAAGCCTTAATTTCCGAGTTTTTTTGAATTACATTCACTTTTATAACTCCTAGGTGTATTGCCAGGAATTTCATTGAAATTTTAAATATTGGTATCTACAAAATGACTAATGCAACTCTTTTTGCTCAAGCTGACGATTTGTCTTCTCAAGACTATTGTGTTTTGGGCTTGGCAACTTGCTATGTACGTGAAGATGGCGAAATAGAAGAGTTACAGGTACTAGAGCCAATTCCTTCAGCTGCCTTAGAAGCATTGATTAAAGGTATTCCCACATCTTATCAACTAGCTTGTTCGACAACATTGGGGGATATTTTTCAGTCCGATGAGGTAAAAATACCTAAAGAGCTAGAGGCAGATGGCAATGTAAAGCTATGCGATCGCTTTGCAGAAAGAGTTGCTGCTGCTACCCGCACTTATAAAAGTCGTCCCGAAGCAAAAAACCACATTCCTCTCGGCTCTAGCAAGCAGGATTTTAATTATTCTTTGGAACGAAAAAGAGTATTGAATAACTCTAATGTGGTCAATACAGAAGATAATGTGAAACAACATTCCCATACTCACAAAGTTCTTTAGATAACTGGTGTCATATAGCAATCCTATTTGAGTTGTGGAAAATTGTTTGTTGTGAATGTCATCTGTTTTTTGTCCTTTGTCACTAGGCTTTTTCCTAAGCGATCGCCGATTGCTATAGTCATTTAACCAATAACCAATAACCAATGACTATTAAATGAATGATACCTAAAATTATTTTTGTAAAAAGTCTAATATTTTAGCAATCCAATCTCGGTTAAAAATGCTGGCATAAATTCGATTGCTAATTGTTAGCATTGAGTCTCGTTTAATTACTAAACCAGATAACAATAGCTCGGTATGTTCGAGGCTGTCATTGGCTGGTATTTCATAGCGGTCGATAATTTGCTGATATTCTAGCAGTACGGGAATAATATGTTCTTGGAGGCTCAACAGGCGATCTCGAATAGTTCTCAGGTGTTCTGGTTCGTCTTGAGTTTCCCAGTTGTTAATGATATTAGTTTGGACTAAGTTTTCGATCCATTCTGATTTGCCATCGATCGGGATTGGTTCTTGCGCATTGCGAATTAACTGACAGATCTTTTGACTGAGAAAAGGTTGTCCGTTAGTCCAAGATAATACTTCTTTTAAAACAATTTGCGGACTGCTTACTTTGTCTGTTAATCCTCTTAATAGTGGTTGGGCTTCGTGGATTTTGAAGCCTTGCAATGAAATTGCCTTGCCAATATTAAAAGGGGTGCGATTTTTGTCCTGAATCAGTTGAGCGGGGGTAGCAACCCCCAGCATAACAAAGGTTAGGCGATTGTATTCTGGTTTGTCCGATCTTTTGTTAAATAAGGTGCGGAGTAAAATTAGAAAGTCATCAGTATTAAAATTGAGGCTCAAAATACTGTCGAGTTCGTCAATAAAGACAACGATGTTTTTGGTAATTTTAGGGAGTAAGATGCGATCGATAAACTCTCCCAAACGTTGTACGGGAGTCAGAAAATTACGTTCTTTCCACCAGGTACGTAGTTCGAGTACGTCGATTATTTCTAGTTCGCCAACCAAACTATAGAGAAAGCCTGCATACCATTGTTCTGGTGTAGCTTGTTGATTGCCGATTTCTGATAGATCGATCGCAGTACAGATAAAGTCTTCCGCCCCAAGCCGTCTCATAATCTGCACTCGCAAACTAGATTTGCCCATTTGTCGACAGTTCAAAATATAGCAATACTCTCCTGCTTTTAATGCTTGATAGAGATAGCGATCTGCTTTCCGCACCACATAGGTAGGGGCATCCATGGGCAAACTACCCCCTACTTGATAATTGAAAGATAGGAATTGTTCGTCATTTCTTAGTAAAGCATTTTCAATCTCTAATTCTGATTGAGTTGCTTTGAGTATTTCTAAAGTTTGGGAAAGTTCGGCGGTACGTTCTTTGACGGTTTGTTCGAGATTGAGATTGTATTCTACTAGCTTGTCTTTTGCCCGTTGTAGTTCGGCAGTTTGCCGTGAATTTTCTTGCTGTAGATAGCGTAAATTAATTTGAGTCTGCATTCGGGCAATTAATTCATCGCGGGAGATCGGTTTATTGAGATAGTCATTCGCCCCAACATTCAAGCCCGTAACAATATCCCGTACCTGAGTTTTGGCAGTGAGTAGCAAGATTGGCAGTCGATCTGGGGAATACTTTTCTCTTAGTTTGGCTGCCACCTCATACCCCGTCATTTTGGGCATCATGACATCGAGCAAGATGATATCGGGATCTAAGCCATCTTCTAGTAACGATAAGGCTTCTATGCCATTTGATGCCTGAGAAATAGCATAGTCAGCGTTGGCTAGAGATAGGTTATTAATTAATACCTGCAAGTTTGCAGGATCGTCATCCACGATCAATACTTTAGTGGTTTTTCCATTAGTATCTACCGTTCGATCGATTGGAATTTGAGGTAATGAGATCGCAGATAAACTAATACAATCCTCTTTAAAAGCTGCTACCTCTACTGCAGTATCCTCGGTTTGGGCAGCAACAGGCATGGTAAAACTAAACTCCGAACCTTCACCTACCGTAGACTCTAACCAAATATCTCCCCCGTGAGATTCAATTAACTTTTTAGTAACTGATAAACCTAAACCCAGCCCACCGTATTCCCGCGCTGTAAAACCTTCCCCTTGGGCAAAAGATTCAAAAATGCGATCGCGTTTATTTTCGGGAATACCAATCCCCGTATCTGCCACAGAGATCGTCAATTTATCTGGCTCGCTTTCTGCTTTTGCTTTGACTTCTACTAACCCGCGATCGGTAAATTTAATCGCATTGCCCACAAGGTTATAAAGTATTTGTTGCAGGCGATCTTCATCTGCTGCGATGGCAGGAATATTATCCGAGATCCCATTGACTAACTGTAAGTCTTTTCTCCCCACCAGAGGGCGACAAAGAACTAAAACAATTTCTACTGCTTCTCTTAATCCTACAGGTTTCAGTCGCAAACTAAGATTATCATTGAGTATTTGGGAAAAATCTAGAATATCGCTGACCAAATTAAATAAACGACGACCACTATTAACAACCATCGCTAAATTTGCCGATGTTTGTTCCGAGAGCGTCCCCGTAGCTCCATCAATTAAGGATTCGCTAATCCCAATAATGCTATTGAGGGGAGTGCGTAGTTCGTGGGAAGTGTTGGCCAGAAATTCATCCTTAAGACGATCGAGGCGTTTTAATTCTTGATTAGCTTGTTCTAATTCTGCAGTACGCTGGGCAACAGTTTGTTCCAAATTAGCATTGAGATGATTTAACTTATTAGAATAGCTTTCGACTGATGCCATTACCTGATTGTAGCGACGAGCAATTTTTCCCGCTTCGGTAAAGGGTTCTTCTGGTACGCGCAAACTATAGTCCTTAGTCTCTGCTTGGAGATCCATAACGCGAAATAGTTCGTAGACCTCAGTTTTAGCATTGTGTTCGGAGATATTCAGCCCGATTTCTTCTTCTTCGATGCTTACTCGTAGGGGAAGGATGCGATTTAAACTGCTTAAGATTAAATAGGTAATGCCAAAACTCCAGACGAAACAGACACCAATACCCAAAAGCTGCACTAGAACCTGGTTGTGACGACTCAACCCCGTGCCTAAATTGCCCAGATCGCCAAATAAACCCACCGCTAGAGTACCCCAAGCACCAGCAAAGCCGTGTAATGCTACTGCATCCACCCCATCATCAATACCCCAATGTTCGATCCATTCGGTAAGTAATAGCATGGCGATACCCCCTACAGCCCCAATCAACATGGCAAAAGGAGTAGTAACCGCATTACAGCCAGCAGTTATAGAAACCAATCCTGCGATCGATCCATTAATTAAGGTTTCTGCTTCTACTACCTGACGACGCATCCAACCTACTGCACCAGCCCCAATCATCCCCGTAGCACCAGAAAGAACGGTATGAACGATAATTTCGGGAATTTCATTACTCAAGGCAAAGGTACTCCCCCCATTGAAGCCAAACCAGCCCACCCAGAGCAACATCACCCCCAAAACAGAAAAAGATAAATTAGAGCCATGAATTTTTTTAGCTTGCCAGCCTCGATTGCCTTGACTGGTAAATCTTCCCGTGCGCGAACCTACAACCAGCAATGCAGCCAAAGATACCCAACCACCAACGCTATGGACTACAGTAGAACCCGCATAATCAACGAAACCCAATTTACCCAACCAGCCGTAAAACTCTCCCGTACTCGCTCCATTCCACGCCCAATGACCAAAAAGCGGATAAATTAATCCTGAAATCACCATGGCGATCGCCAGATAGCCCTTGAATTTTAATCTCTCGGCTAAAGCACCCGATACAATGGTGGTGGAAGTGCCACAAAACATCATCTGAAACAAAAAGAAGGCTGCCAATTTGGGATCTGTCTCCAAGGTAATAAAAAAGCCCGACGTGCCAATTAATCCCAGCTCAGAAACACCAAACATAATGGCATAACCAAAGCACCAAAAAAAGCAAACAGAGATTCCTAGATCTACTAGATTTTTGATCGCAACATTGATACTGTTTTTGGATCTGGTTAAACCAGGCTCCAAACACATAAAACCAGGCTGCATCAACAATACCAATCCCGCACAACCTACAACCCAGATGACATTTAGATCTAGTTTTTGCATATCAGTTATTAGTTATTAGTTATTAGTTATTAGTTATTAGTCATTAGTTATTGGTGCTTCGATGTTCAATGTTCGCGAGTTCAATGTTTAATGCTTAATGTTTAATG
>CAYXWE010000105.1:0-8766 GCA_964468145.1 uncultured Pleurocapsa sp. | reverse complement strand
GAAAGTAGAGCCTTTGGGAAACAACGGCTATGTTTTGACAGTTGGTAAATATGGTTCTTTTGGTTATGAAGTCGAGCCAAAAATGGGAGTAGTTCTCAAGCCCCCTGTAGGTAGAGTATATGAAATGCACACCATTCCTATTCCTGATTACCAGTCCATCGGCTACGAGGTTAATTATCAGGCATCAATGGAATTAATAGAGACTTGTGTCGATGAGAAAGAAATAAATAAAGGTGGTTTATTTGCTCGCAAACAAATTATTCCCGATCGCATCACTAGAGTAAGCTGGACATTGGATCTGGCGGTTGAAGTTGAGTTTCCCCAGTTTATTAGTAAGTTATCGTCTTCTTTGATTCAGTCTACAGGAGATCGTTTGCTGGGGCAGATTGTACGCCAGGTATCGCCTCGTCTGACTTACAAAGTACAACAGGATTTTCATAGTAGTCATAATCTACCCATGCCCAATAAAAATAGCAGACAGTTAAATAAAATTGAGCGATCGCCACAATGTGCTGCTTAAAAGTTATTTATTTAAAAAGATTGTAACGGGGAGACGGGCAATATGTCTGTCTCTTTGAATTTTTTATCGTTCTAAAATCAACGTAACTGGGCCATCGTTGTTTAGCTTGACCTCCATCATGGCACCAAATTGACCCATCACTACAACTAAGCCACTTTGCTTTAGTTTATTCACAAAAAGATTGTAAATAGGTTCTGCTATCCCTGGCGCAGCAGAGTCACTAAAAGAAGGACGACGACCTTTGCGACAGTCTCCATAGAGGGTAAACTGGCTGACTACTAATATTTCTCCTTGAATATCGACGATCGATTTGTCCCAAGCTTTATTGGTATCGGGGTCGGAAAACAAGCGCAAATCGAGACATTTACGGGTCATCCAGTCGAGATCTTCTTCTGTATCCCTAGCAGAAATTCCTACTAACAGATTTAAGCCCTCGCCGATACTGGCTATAGTTTGCTCGTTCGCCACAACTGAAGAAGATTTTACTCGCTGAACAACAACACGCATAATTTTAGGACATCATCAGCAATAATTAAGATTGGTTGTATTTTAACTAACTCCGTAGGAGATCGCTGCGAACGGACAACGGAGTGCGACTTTAACTTAAAGATCGAATCCAATTGGTTAAGTGTCACCTAAATGTAATTTATTGCAGCCGAGCTTTATAAAATATTGGGTAATTCAAAACACAATAGTTTAAAGTGAAATGAATTAGTCTTTAGTCTAAGGCACAATAGAATAGTTTGTGGATGGAGGGACTAGATCTATGGGCATGAATGATTTGGACAATCCAAAGCTTATGGTTTTTCGTCCTTCGTTCTTCATTTTTGGCGATCGCATCCACGAAGGGAACGATCTGTGCGCATAAGTGTACTATAGGTTAAATCGAGGTAGGAGCGAAAGTTGGTTATTATTACCAATCCTTATCTATAAATGCCTCCGCGAAGCTAGCGTATCATTGAAAAATGGGTTACCCTAGTCAAGCCATGATAACTTATCTAAATAGTATCGATAAAAAGCAATTAAAAATAGAGTAAGTTAAATTGCAGCGAGGAATTACATTAATCAAACATATCGATATGGAATTAGCGAAAATATTTCAAGCTATTGAAGAGACTCGGTTTTTAAAAAAGTTATCCTCCAAGGAACGACTATTTTTGATTGGAGAAAGAGAATCTCTAGAATATATTCGCCAGTTCCTAGCTCAATATAAACAAAGCGACCTTAATTATTATTGTAATTTGTCGGCTGATTCTTTAGAAAAATCCCTAGCCATCGCTACCCAAGAAAATCTATATCGAGCTATTGTAATTGTATCGATAAAAAATGAAGCGTCTCTATATCAAGAGGTCAAATCGAAGCTAGATATTTTAGGCAGTAATCTGACTGTATTAAGATTATTTAGCGATATTTTTATCAATTCAATGTGCGATCGAGAATTGCTGATACCTTCATCTGAAAATTTTTCCAAACCAAGAGTTTCCTATGCTATTTTGACTACTCCCAGGTCAGGGTCGACATTTTTTTGTGACTTATTAGGCTCGACTAAAATAGCTGGTTATCCTAGCGAACATTTGAGATTAGCTGCTCAAGAGTTAGCCAAATATTGTAACTTTGATTATTTGAAATTGTTGCATAACTTGATGGAGTATCGAATCACCAGCAACGGAGTTTTTGGTACTAAATTTATTTCTCACTTTTTATTTGAGCTACGGGGAACAAAGCCAAACTTCAGGCAAATTTTCAAATCTATCGATAAATATATTTTATTAGTTAGAAAAGATAAAGTCGCTCAAGCTGTATCTTTAGTATTGGCTCAGAAAACTGAAATTTGGCATTTGCGTCAAAATGATTTTAAGGGAAATAATAAGATTGATTTATACAAATCGAAACTAGAAGATATCAAGATCGATAACAATCTTTTACTTGAAGTCGAGCAAAAACATAAATTTATTCAAAACCAAGAAAACCGTTTGAAAAAAATTCTCAATGCTAACCAAAAAGAGGCACTAGAAGTAGCTTACGAAAATATTGTTGACGATCCATTAACCCAGATAGATTTAGTGTTAAATCATTTAGATATCGAGCCATTATCAAAAGCGATCGATATCGATTCGGAAATAAAAAAAATGCCTTCTAATATCTCTCAAGAAATTATTCGCCAATACAAGCATAAAAAAAACTACCATATCTAAGATATTTAGTAGGATAGATTTGTTGTCGTCAAGGCAACAGTTACCTAGCTATTTGGTACAGAGCTAAATTATTCCAGGAAATCCACGAACTTTACTTGAGGTTTGGATAGTTTTTGCTCCGATCTTTATTTATCTTTAACTCTTATATAGTGTTGGGAAAATAAATAATATACTACATATAGTAATTGACGCTTACTCTAGTTTCTTAACTTGTTACCAATGACCAATGACTGATGACTAACAACTTCGTTTGAAACAGAATAACAATAATTCAGGCTGGACAATTGCCGATAGCAAGACTCTGTACAACATTCGGGGCTGGGGCGAGCCTTATTTTGATATTAACGATCGCGGTAATGTTACCGTTGCACCCCAGGGTATTGCAGGGAAGTCTTTAGATTTGGCTGAGTTAATCGATTCTTTGAAGGCTGGCAATCTTAATCTACCGCTATTGATTCGTTTTCCCGATTTGCTAGCCGACAGGATGAAACGGCTACACGACTGCATGAATGAAGCGATCGCCCGTTACGATTATCCTAATGAGTATCGGGGAGTTTTTCCCATTAAATGCAATCAAAACCGTCATTTAATCGAAGCTGTAGTTAATTACGGTCGAGTATATGGATTTGGCTTAGAAGCTGGTTCAAAACCAGAATTAACCATCGCTTTAGCCACTCTCCCTGCAGTAACAGATCGACAACCATTATTGATGTGCAATGGTTATAAAGATCGCGGATATATGGAAATGGCTTTGTTAGCTCAAAAGCTAGGACAAAAACCAATTATTATCATCGAACAATTTCAGGAATTAGATTTAGTCTTAACAATTAGCCAAGAATTAAATATTATACCCGTGATGGGAGTGCGGGCAAAACTAGACACTAGAGGTATTGGCAGATGGGGCGACTCAACGGGAGATCGCGCTAAGTTTGGTCTGACTGTTGCAGAGATTTTACAAGTAGTGCAACAGTTAACCGCTGCGGGGAAGTTAAACTGCTTGCAACTATTACATTTCCATATCGGTTCGCAAATTTCGGAGATCGGCACGATCGAGAATGCCATCCGCGAAGCCAGTCAGATATACGTCCAACTAGTTAAGCTAGGGGCAAATATGCAGTATCTAAATGTAGGGGGCGGACTAGCGGTAGATTATGACGGTTCAAAAACCAACTTACCCGCTTCCAAAAACTACAATATGCAAAACTACGCTAATGATATTGTTGCTCAAGTAAAAGCTGCTTGCCAACAAGGTCGGGTAAATGCGCCCGTAATTATTAGCGAAAGCGGTAGGGCGATCGCTGCTCATCAGTCAGTGTTAGTGTTTGATGTTTTGGGTACTAGTAGCGTACCCAATCCCAGTTTATCTACTCCCCAACCCGATGCACCTCTAGTTATCCGCAATTTCTGGCAAACCTATCGGGCGATCGATACTAATAACTTTCAAGAAAGCTATCGCAATGCAGTGCAGTTCAAACAAGAAGCCTTGAGCCTATTTAATTTTGGCTATCTTAGTTTGAGCGATCGCGCTCAAGCAGAATCACTATATTGGGCTTGCTGTCACAAAATTGCGACAATAATTGAATCGAGCGATCGCATTCCTCAAGATCTCGAACAGCTAACAGAAATTATGGCAGCGACTTACTACGTCAATTTATCTATATTTCAATCTGTCCCCGATACCTGGGCGATAAATCAACTTTTCCCGATTATGCCCATCCATTATCTAGATCGAGAACCTACAGTAAAAGGAACTTTAGCGGATATAACCTGCGATAGCGATGGCAAAATCGATCGCTTTATTAATTCCAAAACAGCCAAGAATTTTCTGGAATTACATCCTTTCAATCCAATACAACCCTATTATTTAGGAATGTTTTTGGTAGGTGCATATCAAGAAGTATTGGGCAACCTGCATAATCTGTTTGGCAAGATCAATGTAGTCGAGATCGGGGTCGATCCCGATAGCGATGATTATCGAGTAGAATCCATTGTCCGTGGCGATCGCGTCGCGGAAGTCTTGAGCTACGTACAATACGACAGCCAAGATTTATTAGAAACTATGCACCGTCGTACCGAAACCGCCTTACAAAACAAAGATCTTACTTTAGAAGAAGCCCAAAAGTTACTGCAAAATTATGCTCGTAGTTTAAACAGCTATACTTATCTCAAAAGATAGAATCTTACTTACTACTCCCTGCTAAATTATTGTCATTCCAATTGAGGGTATCGCCAATCTTTGTGCCATCGTGATAGGCAGCCAATAAGACTTCGCTAGTCTTACCCCAACAAATAGTACCGTCTGCAGCAAGAGCGATCGCGCCTAAATCTCGATGGCGACTCTTAGATTCGGTCATAGATTTATTCATCGCATCGAGCAAAGACATTCCATCGGTAACGCGGATAACTACCTTGGCAGCCAAACATTCTTCCATAATATCTTCCCCAATGCCCGTACAGCTTACTCCTGCATGGGCATCTGCGTAGTTACCTGCAGGCATAGCAGAATCGCTGACGCGACCAATTCTTTCTAAACCTTTACCCCCTGTAGATGTACCTGCTGCAATTTTGCCATGACAGTCGAGGGCTACTACGCCAATTGTACCCTTGCGGGGTTCGTGGACTAGCTCCTCCTCTGCGATCACTCCCGCCATACTTTTATCAAAGTTTTCGTCTCTTTCTTGTATCCATTCTTTGAGGCGAATTTCTACTAAGGGATCGTATACAGGGACGTGCAATTCTCTAGTTAATTGGGCTGCACCATAGTCTGATAGTACCCGATCTTCTTCTCCCTGCAAAAACTGGGCTAGTTCTATAGGATGTCTGACACTAGCAACATTAATAATCCCGCTAAAACGTTGTTTTGAGCCATCCATCAAAGAAGCACTCATCCGTATCTGTCCGTCAGACTGCAATACCGAACCCGTACCAGCGTTGAAAATTGGCTGATTTTCTAGTAACTGACAGCCCATAATTACCCCATCTACCGCACTACCACCATAATTGAGCAAATCATAAACTTGCTCGACTATTGAATGTAGGGCGTTGCGGACTACCGCTTGCCCTTTTTCGCTTTTAAGATGTCCTCCTGCACCACCATGAATAATTAATTTGGGCTGTACTTGGTTTGCAGACATATTTGTGAGTTAGTAATAATTGTGTCAAGGTTTATAGATTTTAACGTTGGCGATCGATGTATGATGTGCAGAATATTTCTGTTGGTAGCTTTTAGCTTTTTAAGGGCTAAGAGCGTGAGGTTTCCTCAAAATGTTGACCGCCCGCATTAGCCTTTTAGTTTATCTATTCGACAACTAAAGTTATAAAATCATACCTTGATTCACCAACGCTCAGATTTTAATGTCAGAATCAAATTAGGATTTGCTGCTGACAGCTTGTTTGCGACGACGACAGCGATCGGAACAATATTTAACTTCATCCCAGCACTTCTCCCATTTTTTGCGCCAGGTAAAAGGGCGCTCGCATACAGGACATACTTTGGTCGGTAGATCGGATTTTTTGCGCTGTCGAGCCATATTTTACAAGATCGCGAATGAGGAAAAGGATAAAAATAAATAACAGTATTATTATTCCTCAAAATTTGATAGTTTATTCAGATGAGCGAAAATTTATTAGGGAATATTAGAATTGTATTAGTCGAACCTGCAGGGGCGTTGAATGTAGGTTCGATCGCCAGGATAATGAAGAACATGGGGTTAACCAACTTGGTATTGGTCAATCCTCGATGCGATCGCCACGATGAATCTGCCCGCATTATGGCAGTACACGCAGTGGATGTATTAGAAAATGCCAAGGTTGTCGATAGTTTGCCCGCAGCATTAGCAGGATGTCAAAAAGCGATCGCTACCACAGTTCGTTCTCGTAGCGTACCGATCGATCTCCAACCAGCCCCCGTTGTTCTTCCTTGGTTGCTATCGTCTAATGTGAAATCGGCAATTATGTTCGGTGCAGAAGATCGAGGTTTGAGTAATGATGAATTGAAATACGCTCAAAAATTTATCTGTATTCAGTCTAACCCCGATTATCCTTCCTTGAATTTAGCCCAGGCTGTAGCAATTTGCGCTTATGAGCTTTATCAGTCTTGGTTAAAGCTCAACGATCCTGCTTTGGAGGTAATTACCCCAACCGCAATCGAAGAACCAGAAATTAACAATGCACCCATAGATGTTTTGGATGGATACTATCAACATTTAGAAGATGTATTGTTAGAGATTGGTTACTTGCAGCCCCATACTGCACCCGTAAAAATGGAAAAGTTTCGCCGTTTGTACAACAGAGCCAATCTACAACCCGAAGAAGTAGCGATGTTGCGAGGCATTTTACGCCAAATTCGTTGGGCGATTGATAATAAAAACAGCGAGTAGCAAATCAAAACGATCGATTGTATTTTGAATTTTATTTTGTAGTCATTACGATAATTTAGATCGTGAAGAAATTAATTAGAACGACTTTAGTTTTTACTTTGATTTTCGGCTGTTTTTGTTTACCTGCTGAGGCATTACTAAGACAGCACCACGAAACCCCTAATGTCTTGCGCTATCACGCTCAAGACTCTTTAAAAGATCGCGATCGCCATACTTGGCAGGTATTATTATTTCCCGATAAAACTCAAACTCCTACCACTTACTATTTACGTCTGGTAGGATTCCCTGGAGTCAACTCTTTTATTCATCCTCAGTCTTTAGAAATTCTGACTTCGGGAGGGGAGATCTTCACCGCCCCAGATAGCTATGCTCGATCTGCACCAGCACCCAATGTGGGTCAATACGATCTTACTGAAATTGCGCCTTTGTTACCCCTCAAGGGTAGTCTCAAGTTATCAGTACCTCTACAAGAAAATCGCGAATTAGCGATTAAAATTCCTCACGAAGTACTCACAGAATGGCAGTTGTTAGTTCGAGATATTGAAAAACCTATTAATTAGGAAATTGCTTCAGAATTTATATCTTAAACCTAGATCAAAGCCTGATAAAAAGAAATTTTATCCAATGACTCATTAAATTCAGATTGAGATGAATTAGGTTTTTCAAAAATTCCAAACCAGGTGTCGCCAGTTTGTTCGATATCTACTAAGTCGTATCCTTGTTCGCTACGTATATCGAATTTTTCCATAAATTCTTCTTCGCTTCCAGCGATGGAATAAGCACTCCCTCTATAGAGATCTTCCCGAAAGACTCCCACCCAAGTATCTTCTATATATTCAACGCCAACTATATCGAAGCCATCGTCAAATCGCTCGCTAATTTTTTCTCTAAAACCTGTCAAACTATCACTACCCGAATAAGCACTATTGCCAAGATAGTCGCCAAAGATCCCTACTATTTTGTCATTAGCCGTGTATTCAATATTAACTAGGTCATATCCGTCATCCCATAACTCCTCGGTATCTTCAGCAAATTCGTCCGCATCGCTAGATATATCGTAGGCACTTCCATCGAAGCCTGAGTTTTCACCCATCACTCCTACCCATTTGCCATCAGCATATTCGATATCGATGATGTCATAACCCCCTTCCCATCCCTCGGCAATTTCTTCTTTGAGGGCAGTCCAACTATCTTCAGCATAAAGAGCATTACCATTATCTCGATCGACGAATACTCCAGTCCAAGAACCATCAATGTATTCAATATCCTTTAGGCGATAACCCTCATCTGCTTCCCAGTATTCTTTAACTTGTGTTTCAAATTCTGCATAGGTTTTGCTAGAAAATAAAAGAGATGCCATAAATAAATTCCTGTATTATGCGGTCGAAATATAGCTAGTATTTTATTCGTATCACATCTCAAATAGACTACCCAGATTCTTCACACTTCTTACGGCTTTTTTTTCTTTGCGTTTTTTCCTTTCGTCATTTACGAGTAACTCAATGACGAGTAACTCGTCATTGAGCAATACCTCTCCTTAAAAGGTAAAGGTAGCAACAATTGAATATGTTTTGTTTCTTTTCCTCATAAATGAGAAGGCTTTATACCAACTTCGGGCTTATTACTTATTACTCAGCCCGAAGGGCTTTGGTAAGGAGAGCGTTAGCTTAGC
>CAYXWE010000104.1:0-8769 GCA_964468145.1 uncultured Pleurocapsa sp. | reverse complement strand
AGCTCGTCGGGCTCATAACCCGAAGGTCGGTGGTTCAAATCCGCCTCCCGCCATTTTAAAGGTTAAAGAATATAAAATTAAAATAATATAATTTTGTATTCTATTTATCAGCTTTCAATAGAAGCAGTAACAATCGATACTAAACACGATTTGGATAGCAAGTAATCTAAATATGTGTATTTGTCATTGGTTTTTTAGTTACTAACTGGGAATAGGTTAGAGGGATCGCGCTTGTTTGCTTTCTCTCTTACACATCCCAATAGACCTAATTGGCGAGGCAAATTAATCTATAGCTAGTAAAAGGTCTAATTTATCGATGGTAGCGATGGGTGTTTTTCCAGCTATCTACTCAACTCTATCTCCTCAAGCCCTGATAGAGGGAGTAATCTCTAGGTACGAACTTGGTCAAATCGAGCAATGCGTGTTTTGGAATCGAGGTTTAAGCGACATCTACTCGATTAAGACAGAGAGAGAATCTTATATTCTTAAAATATCTCACCATCATTGGCGTTCTAAATCCGAAATCCAGTTTGAACTAGAATTTCTGGATTTCCTACACCAGCAACAGATTCCCGTAGCAAACCCCCTCAGAACTAAAGACGATCGGCTTTTGGTAACAATTAAGGCTGTAGAAGGCGATCGCTATGCTGCCCTGTTTCCCTTCGCACCAGGAAAAGTCCCCTTGGGAGATCTCGACACCATTCAAAGCGAGATTGTGGGCAATACCCTAGCTAAAATTCATCGGGCTGCCCTGAAATTTGATAATGGGATACCTCGTAAACCCCTCGATCTTGAATATTTACTAGACGAATCTTTAGATACAATAACTCCCTATCTGCACCGTGGAAGTAGCGATCTTGCCTATTTGAAAAATGCGATCGCTAAAGTTAAGCATCAATTAATTTGTTTGGAAAAAACATCTCCTCTATGGACTGTATGTTGGGGAGATCCTCACAGTGGCAATGTCCACTTTACCCAAGATAATCAAATCACTCTCTTCGATTTCGATCAGTGTGGCTATGGCTGGCGTATTTTTGATGTTGCTAAGTTTTTCCAGGTTTCGATGTCAGCAGGAATTAACCGAAAAGTACGAGATGCCTTTTTAACTGGCTATCAAAAAGTACAGCAGTTTACTGATGCGGAAATATCATCCCTCCAAGCCTTAACGCAAATGGCTCATATCTGGGCATGGGCAATTAGTATTAATGCCACGAAAATTCACAATTGGTCTAGATTAGATGATTTTTACATCAGAAGACATCTCAATCAGTTAAAAAGATTGAGCAGCAAAGATTGGCAGTTATTTTAGGTAAGATCCTCATCGATCGTCAAAGGTTAATCTGACGTCGGTTAGCCAGTTTTAAATAGAATTGAGCAAAAAGCGTTCTTGTGAAAAAGAACTCTTTTTGTTTCGATCGCCATTTTTACCATTATTTAGTACAAATATATAGTTAACCTTAGAAGTTTATTATTATGTTTTTAATTAGTTTAATATTAGTTAGTTTAATAGCGATCGCAATTATCATTAACTCAGAATCGAACAATGACGAATCTTCAGAATTAGTCGCTATTCCTGTCCGAATATCAGAAACTGAAAAAATGTAAATAATCAAACTTAAATAATTAACGATTTTTAATCAAATCGCGATCGAGCAAGAGACTACACTCATCTCTTGCTCGCTTTTTTGTCGCTCTACTGTCTCACTTTTCTGCTTTATGTGAGATTAGAACGACCGAGAACTATATTTATTAAATACACCCAGGACAAAAGAAGCTTAATTCAACACAAAAGTTTCTGAAATATGCTGAGATTCTAAAATAAAACAATTATTTGTTGCCTGCATAAAAAAAGTGAGATTAATATAAGGAGAAAGCAAGCAGCTAAACCACTAGAACTCAGAAATGCTTGCCGAACCCAGAACCTTTTTATATATATAGATATCTAAAGATCGGGAGTCACAACAAGATAACCAGGCATCTATAGATTATTAGAATCAATGAATTACTTAATCTTAACTATCGCAGGAATTTCAATCGCCATTGGTGTTTTCATCGGTGCGCTAATCGTCTGGTTTATTTATTTTTGGCGACGACGGGAAGTTATCGATAGTCTGATGAAGCCAGAAGATCTTGTAGGGCTATATGGCATTGTCGAACTTCCATTTAATAGCGATAGCAAAGGCAAAATACGAGTTGATGTTAGAGGTTCGATGGTAGATTTAATTGCTTTAACCGACGATGAAGAAGGTTTTCGCTTAGGCGATCGCGTTTTAGTTATTCAGATGCAAAACAATAAAGTTTGGGTGACGCGACACGACTCTTAATAACTGCATACTGCACTATTAAATAGCGAACAATATGAATCAATTAATTAAATATATTAGAGAAGTAATTATGGAAATACAAAACAATATTAATCATTTAGAAGTGCAAGAGACAATAGTTGCTCAACTTCCTCAAGTAAAACAAGAAGCTAATGCCAACAGCCTCTTATTTACTTTCTTGCCCGTATCCCTAGGAATATTTGCCACCATACTTTTAATTTGGTTTCTCAATTCCTTTTTATGTATCTGTAAACCCAACGAAGTGGTAGTACTTTCAGGAAGAAAACGCAAAACTAAAAGCGGGCAAGAATTAGGCTATCGAGTATTGGCAGGGGGTAGAGGAATACGTATTCCAATTTTAGAAACGATCAAACGGATCGATGTTACTACTATGCCCGTACCTGTAAAGGTAACTAATGCCTATGCCAAAGGGGGTACGCCATTAGATATTCAGGCGATCGCCAATGTAAAAATATCCAGCGATCCTCAAGTAGTGGGAAATGCGATCGAACGCTTTTTGGATCAAGATCGTAAAGAAATTATTCGCGTCGCTAGAGAAACCCTAGAAGGTAATCTACGAGGAGTAGTAGCCACCCTCACACCAGAACAACTAAATGAAAACCGCCTCCAGTTTTCCCAACGTATTGCCTCGGATGTCAGTCGAGATCTAGTCAAGCTAGGTTTGCAGCTAGATATTCTCAAAATTCAAACTATTTCTGATAATGTAGACTATCTTAATTCCTTGGGGCGCAGACAGATTGCTTTAGTAATTAGAAATGCAGAAATTGCCGAATCCGATGCCCTCAGCGAAGCCGAACAAATCGAGGCAAAATGCGAAGAAGAAACTGCAGTAGCCATTACCCAAGATCGCATTATTATTCAGGATAAAGAAAATGAACTGCGAAAAATTACTGCTGAGTTAGAACAAAAAGCGCGATCGGAAGAAGAACGTACCACTGCAGCAGCCTTGGAAGCAGAAGCCAAAGCACAGCAGCAATTGCAAACAGTTAGGGCGCAATTGGAAAGATTGCGTTTAGAAGCAGATCGGGTATTACCTGCCGAGGCAGATCGAGTAGCCCAGGAATTACTAGCCAAAGGGCAAGCAGCATATTTAAAAGAGAATGCCGAAGCAGCAGCCTTAGTTAATGAAATGCTAGGGGAAGTATGGCAATCAACAGGAAAAGATGCCAAAGAATTGTTTTTGATTCAGCAACTAGAAACTGTCTTAGAAGAAGCGGTAGGTATACCCGAAAGATTGAAGCTAGATAAGGTAAATGTAATTGATAACGGCGATGGTAAATCTCTTGCCAGTTTGGTTAATGTCTACCCTGAAATTGTCGCCCAATTCCTGGGTAGCGTTAACGATACCCTCGGTATTGATGTAATTGGCACTCTTAACTCAAAAAATAATAAATAAGAAATAAAAAGTAGGAAATAAAACAATGGAATTTATTGCAGCTTTATTAGGGCTTGGTGGTTTAGGTATGGGGGCGGGATGGCTCACGATCAAAAACTATTATTATATTTGTCAGCCTAGTGAGATTTTAATTTTTGCAGGTACTAAAACTCGCTCCCATGATGGCAAAGAAGTAGGCTATCGGTTGGTTAAAGGCGGTAGCAGCATTAGAACTCCCATGTTGGAACAAGCTTTCCGCATGGATCTGACTAATATGATTATTGAATTAAAAGTAGCCAATGCCTACAGCAAAGGTGGTATCCCTTTAACTGTTGAAGGAGTAGCCAATATTAAAATAGCAGGAGAAGAACCAACTATTCATAATGCAATTGAAAGATTATTGGGTAAAAGTCGCAAGCAGATTGAAACCCTAGCCAAACAGACTTTAGAAGGAAACCTACGGGGGGTACTAGCTAGCCTGACACCCGAACAGGTGAACGAAGACAAGATCGCCTTTGCTAAAAGTTTGCTAGATGAAGCAGAAGACGATTTAGAAAAACTAGGATTAGTATTAGATAACCTACAAATCCAAAACATCTCCGATGAAGTACATTATCTAGACTCCATTGGGCGACAACAGCAGGCAGAATTATTACGGGATGCTCGTATTGCCGAAGCCACAGCCAAGGCAGAATCGACGATCAAAGATTCTACCAACAAAAAATCTACTTCCCTCAGACAAATTAGTCGCGACTTAGAGATTGCTAAAGTAGAAGCCGAACAAAGAATCCGCGATGCTGTTACCAAAAGAGAGGCTCTAGTGGCAGAAGCAGAAGCAGAAGTCGTAGCCAAGGTAGCTAAAGCAGAAGCAGAACTAGGGGTACAAAACGAACGTATCAAACAAGTAAAACAGCAACTACAGGCAGATGTAGTTGCCCCAGCCGAAGCCCAATGCAAACAGGCGATCGCCAAAGCAAAAGGCGATGCAGCAACAATTATTGAAGATGGTAAAGCCCAAGCAGAAGGTACGCAACGCCTAGCAGAATCTTGGAAAGCAGCAGGGGCAAACGCTAAAGACATTTTCTTATTCCAAAAATTAGAAACCTTAATGAAAATGATGGCTGCTGGCGTACCCGATGTAGAAGTAGAAAGCCTCACTGTAGTTGATGGCAAAGATGGCAACAAGGCAACCCAAATTGCCTCATTTGTAGAACAGATACAACAAACGACAGGTATTGATGTAGCACGGGTTGCTAGTAATTTGACTGGTAATAATGTTGTCAAATCAGTCAAAAAAATAGAAGCAACAGAAGCAGATGAACTCTAATTAAACTCTAATTAGCATTGGCTCTATATTTTGGAATATCTATTCAGATTTACCTCTACTTTCCCAACGAAACAAAAACACCATCAAAGCCACCACGCCCATCTGTAAAAAAAAGTTCGGTACATTAGTCTCCAAATTTTGACCAGTAGCAATCTTAGCCAAAAAAACAAACGCCCCAATCAAACCAGATGCACCAAAAGCACCGTACAAAGTTTTTCTTAAGCCTTTGTATGGTGCTTTAGCTTCAGCCCGCAAACGAGCATATTTTTCGGGAGTTAAATTATTTTTCTTTGCTCTGGCTAATTCTTCAGGAGACAGCTTGACCATTATTGATATTTCTTAGCTTTTATTAAAGATATATAGGTATATTAACGAAAAAGGAGAGGTAAATCGTAAAATCTGCCTCTCCAGCTACATCTTATTCAGTTTTGATTGCTAGTTAAATTACCAGATAAAAATTATTGAACTACAACTTTACCAACCATGCCAGCACCGCGATGGGGTTCGCAGTAGTAAGAGTATTCGCCAGCTTCGTTGAAAGTACTTTCATAGCCATCGCCAGGAGAAAATACTAGGTTTTTGTGAGACTTATCGCTAGCATTTTCAAAAACAACGTTGTGAGGAGACATTTTATTGTTAGCCCACTTAACGGTATCGCCTTCTTTAATAGTTACAGTTGCAGGATCGAATTTGAGCATTCCATTATCAGTACCCATTTTGACCTCTACAGTGTCAGCCATTGCGGGACTAACGCTAAAGAAAAAGGTAGATACAACTAATATTAGGGCAGACAATAACAAACTGATTCTTTTAGCCATTTTTTTGAACTCTCTGTATCAAATATGATTTCTTTTAGTAGATGTTTTTGGGAAATCGAGAAACCAGCCAAAACTAAGTTAATCTGACGAAAATTGAGTAATTTATCGGCTTCTCTAATTCATATAAATATATTACTACAGAAGTTTGACAAGGTGTAAAACTTTTACAAGCTGTCTTTTGACATTGCCCGTGGTGCGATCGCACAATTAACGGTTGACTGCAATCTAGTATTTTCGATTGAATTTTAAAATTTTGAGAGGAGAAACCATGTTTACCAAAATTCTATCTGCCCTACTCGTGTTTTTAACCGCAGCAATGTTTACTTTTGCTACTCCTGCAATGGCTGGAGACGCTGCTAGTGGTGGCAAGATTTTTAGTGCTAATTGTGCTGCTTGTCATGCTGGGGGAAATAATGTTGTCAACGGAGCAAAAACTCTAAAGAAAGACGCTTTAGAGAAATATGAAATGAATTCCATCGAAGCCATTACTTATCAAGTAAATAATGGTAAAAATGCTATGCCAGCTTTCAAAGGACGTTTGACCGACGCTCAAATTGAAGATGTGGCAACTTACGTTCTATCCCAAGCTGAAGCAGGATGGTAATTTAAGAAGTTCTAACTTTTTAATTCTAATCCCCGATCGCCTGTTACAGACGGTCGGGGATTTTTTTTGAGGGTCGAACGAGAAAGGAGCGATCGAGTAAACTAGGCAGAAGAGAATGTTATAAAACAAAGATTTAAAGGCTTAAGACTATGGTTGTAACTACAGGGATTAGCGATCGCTATCGCATCGAGACGAAACAGCTTGATATGCCTCCTCGTTTATTGTTAGGGCCAGGGCCAGCCAACGTCAACCCTAGAGTTTTGAGTGCCATGAGCATTGGTCCTGTAGGACACCTCGATCCATCCTATTTAGCATTGATGGATGAGATTAGAGATCTTTTGCGCTATGCTTGGCAAACCAATAATGAACTAACCATTTCAGTTAGTGGGACTGGTACAGCAGCAATGGAGGCTACTATAGCTAATGCAGTAGAACCAGGGGATGTTGTCTTGGTCGGGGTCAAAGGTTATTTTGGCAATCGCTTGGTAGATATGGCGGGGCGTTATGGTGGAGATGTCCGTACCATGACTAAACCTTGGGGTCAGGTATTTAGCCTCGAAGAAATAAAAACTAATTTAGAAACTCACAAGCCCGCTATTCTAGCTTTGGTTCATGCAGAAACTTCTACGGGAGCGCGTCAACCTTTAGAAGGGGTAGCAGATTTATGTCACAAACATGGTTGTTTGTTGATTGTAGATACGGTCACTAGTTTGGGAGGCGTTCCTTTATATATCGACGAATGGGGTATCGACCTCGCCTATAGCTGTAGCCAAAAAGGCTTAGGCTGTCCTCCTGGGGCTTCGCCTTTTACTATGAGTAGTCGGGCGGTAGAAAAGTTAAATAACCGTCCTAAACCCGTACCTAACTGGTATTTGGATATGTCTTTACTGGCCAAGTATTGGGGGGAACAAAGAGTCTATCATCACACTGCACCAATTAACTCTAATTATGGCTTGCGAGAGTCCTTGCGGATAGTTGCCGAAGAAGGACTAGAAAAACGCTGGCAACGCCATCAACAAAATGCTCAAATGCTGTGGTCTGGTTTGGCAGAATTAGGTTTAGATTGTCATGTAGACAAAGAGTACCGCTTGCCTACTTTAACCACTGTGAGAATTCCCGATGGGGTGGATGGAAAAGCGATCGCCCGCAAACTATTAACAGAATACAATATTGAAATTGCGGGCGGCTTGGGGGAATTGGGTGGAAAAGTCTGGCGTATTGGCTTGATGGGCTACAATAGCCGTCCCGAAAATGTTCTTTTATTGCTAGATGCTTTGGCAAAGGTAATGAAGTAACTAGGAAATTAACTGTTTTTAATACTCAATTATCAAATTCGCGATCGATCTTGCTAGCGATTTTAGCAAGATCGATCGCGTTTTTCTCGGTCAAGATATGGCTCTGAATAACTTCTAGAGGTAATTATTGCAGATCGACCGTTTGCCAAAATTGTGATGATTAAAACTTTAGGAACTTTTTTACTGGCGAATTGATGATTTTTAGCCTCAAATTACTACTGTCAAAGGCTATAGGCTGTATTTAACCAACTGAATATTTAAAGTTACAATCTATATGCAGTCTCAATTACTACTATCTACGGCGGTGCTAAATTTTACTCCTCTAGAAGGATATTATTTATACACTGGATAAGATATAAGTAATGCTAGATTTGTAGAGTATAAATGCCTAGTAAGAACTATAAGAAACAAGTATGACTGAGCTACCGTTTGCCAGGTTGGCTGAGAAAATGTTTCCACCGCTAGAAAGTGCGAGGGATTACTAAAGCTAAATATACTTACATGGCATAATATAAACCCAATTAACATAAGAGGACTAATTATGAGCGATATACAAGAACAAATACAAAAAGAAAGAGAAGCAGCAAGAGCAGTATGCAGTACAGAAGGAGAGTCTTCTGCTGATTGTGCAAATGCTTGGGATACAGTTGAAGAACTGTCTGCAGAAGCAGCACACCAAAAACAAAAAGCTCCTGCTAAAAGTTCTCTAGAACAATACTGCGATGACAATCCCGACGCTTTAGAGTGTCGAGTTTATGAAGACTAATATTTACTGTCTCTCGCGAGCAAAATCTATCGGTAAGTAAATAATTCCCGCACCTCATTTTACAGATTGAGGGCGGGTTTTTAATAGGTACTAAAATTATAAAATTGAATCTCCGACGATCCATAACAAGAATTTTTATTCTTTTTAGTTAAAATTATGGAGATTTAATAGTCAGCCTTTTATTCAATTGTGTCGATGGATAACAATCTTGTAGGACAAACTATTCAGGGACGTTATTA
>CAYXWE010000103.1:0-8787 GCA_964468145.1 uncultured Pleurocapsa sp. | reverse complement strand
TGGTACTTTTGATGTCTCCATCTTAGAAGTAGGTGATGGTGTATTTGAAGTATTAGCTACTGCTGGCGATACTCACCTTGGTGGTGACGACTTTGATAAGAAAATCGTTGACTATCTAGCAGCAGAATTCCAAAATAACGAAGGTATCGACCTGCGTAAAGATAACCAGGCTTTACAACGTCTAACTGAAGCAGCAGAGAAGGCTAAGATCGAACTTTCTAGCGCGACTCAGACTGATATCAACTTACCCTTTATCACAGCAACTCAAGATGGGCCAAAACACCTTGATGTTTCTTTAACCAGAGCCAAATTTGAAGAACTATGTTCCGATCTTATTGATCGCTGTCGCATTCCTGTAGAACAGGCTCTAAAAGATTCTAAACTATCCAAAGATGCGATCGATGAAGTAGTAATGGTGGGTGGTTCGACTCGTATTCCTGCGATCGTCGATATTACCAAAAAAGTATTAGGTAAAGATCCCAACCAAACAGTTAATCCCGATGAAGTAGTAGCAGTCGGCGCAGCTATCCAAGCTGGTGTGTTAGCGGGTGAAGTAAAAGATATCTTGCTTCTAGATGTTACTCCTCTATCTCTTGGTGTAGAAACCCTGGGTGGGGTAATGACTAAAATTATTCCTCGCAACACCACTATTCCTACCAAGAAGTCGGAAACCTTCTCTACTGCAGTTGACGGTCAAACTAATGTAGAAATTCACGTCCTCCAAGGGGAAAGAGAATTTGGTAAAGACAATAAGAGTTTGGGAACTTTTCGTCTAGATGGTATTCCTCCCGCACCTCGTGGTGTACCCCAAATCGAAGTTACTTTTGATATCGACGCTAACGGTATCTTAAATGTAACTGCGAAAGACAAGGGTACTGGTAAGGAACAGTCGATTAGTATCACTGGCGCATCTACTCTTCCCGATGATGAAGTAGATCGTATGGTACAAGAAGCAGAATCTAATGCTGCTGCGGATAAAGAACGTCGCGAGGCGATCGATCGCAAAAACCAAGCCGATTCTTTGGTCTACCAAGCAGAGAAACAACTTTCCGAACTCGGGGACAAAGTACCTGCAGATGATAAAACAAAAGCAGAGAATCAAATCAAAGATCTTAAAGAGGCTGTAGCTTCTGAAGACGATGAGAAAATTAAAACTCTTCTACCCGAACTACAACAAACTCTATACAGTATTGGTAGCAGTGTCTATCAGCAGGGTGAAGGTGCAGCAGATCCCGCAGCAGGCGCGCCCGAAGGAGAAGCACCCGCAGGAGATGCTCCCCAAGGCGGAAGCGACGGTGGCGATGATGTCATTGATGCTGAGTTTTCTGAAACTAAATAGTTTGATTAATTAGGATAAGAGCGAACCTGTTAATTAATCAAACAAAAAAGAACACATCGTACATAATTGATGTGTTCTTTTTTGTTTGTATTCTAATAATAAAGTGGAGCTACTTAGTTGAAAAAACGCGATCGCTATTTGACTCAATTAATGCAACTGATGACCAAACTCATCCTGACTAATCTTCGTACTGCGATCCTTACTCAACTTCTTTAAACTTGTCCCAGCCACTCTTGTACTTGCTGGTAAACAACTGCATTACAGTACGATTTTCATTGATCCGAACGTTGGCTTGAACTTCCATTCCTGGCTGAATATATTGTTTCTCGCCATTAATCAACAAGTAATCTTGATCTAGCTCCACCTTGGCGACATAACGGAAAAAGTCAAAAGGTGGTTCTGGTTCTAAAGCACTAGCACTAATGAACTTAACCTTACCTTTGATATCGCCATAATCGCTGTAGTTAAAGGCACTAATACGCACGTCGGTATTCATCCCTTTTCGGACAAAACCAATATCTTGGGGAGTAATAAAGATTTCTGCAATCAAGTCTTCTGTCGGTACAATTTTGAGTACTGGTGGCGCATTTTGTCCAGAAGGAGGAACGTACCCACGATAGGCACGCAAATCAAAGACATCTCCCGTAACTGGTGCTGTGATAGTTTGGTATCTAAGATTTTCTTCTGCACCCGCTATTTGACTATTAATTTCTGCAATTCTTTTGTCATTTTCTACAATAGTTTTATTGAGTTGACTATCGATCTCGGAAATTCGCTTGCGGTTAGCAGCTATTTGATCTAATAAATCCTTTCTCGAGAGGGTAGTGGTGTTATTTAGCTGTTCTCTAGCTTGAGAAATATCGAGAGTAAGTCTTTGTTCCTCTTGCAATAAACGCTGAATTTCTGCCTGGAGGGTGGTTACTTGCTGTTGTTGGCGATCGCGTTCTAAGTTACCCTCTTTGAGAGCATCGTTAATTGCAGCTCTGCGATCGTTAACTCGTTGCTGCTGTTGATCGACCTGAATCTTAGATAGTCCCCCCTCCTTGAATACGGGTTGAATCGACTCTAAAGTTTCTTCTTCAATTGCCAAACTTTCTTTTGCTTGTCTTACCGCTTCTTGATTGCGTTCTTTGATTTCTTTGAGGTTTTGCTGACCTGTTTGTAGCTGCGCTCTAGTATCTTCTAGCTGAATATTGTTTTGTTCAAGCTGTTTTTCTAGCTGCTCTACTTCCAATCTGGCAGAAGCAGTTCTTTCTCTCAAATCGGCTTGATTCGCTTCTAATCTAAGCTGTTGCTCTGGATTGAATGTTTTGCTAGATCTGCCTAACAAACTATTAAACAGCTCATTTTCTTCTTTTAATTCTGCTCGGTTGCGAGTCAGAAAAGCAATTTCTCTGGGTATCTCCAAAGATGCGATCGTGCCATCTACATTATCCGAATCAATATCCCCCTTCATCAATGCTCGATAAAACTTATTTTCTTGTTTGAGGGACTTTTGAACCTGACCTAAAGAGTCTACCTGAGCCTGAGAAGTAGTAGCGTCTAAAAGCATCAACACGTCCCCTTCTTCTACTCGCTGCCCTTCTTCTACCTTTACTTCTTGCACTACGCCATTGGTAGGTACTTGAATTTCTTGTAGTTTGCCTGTTGGCTGAATATAACCCTGGGCGGGAATAACCTGTTCGATCTTGGCAAAATACGACCAAACAATAGCAAAGAGACTTACTCCCATGATTCCCATGATGGTAAATCTAGACCACTTGGGAGAACGACGGAGAATTACGGTTTGCTCGAACTTACGAGTTTTAGCCGAAGCGGGGTTGCGTTTTTCTAAAGCATCAGCGTTACCAGAGCTAGTAGTAACCAATTCACCTTTGGGATAAGAACGTTCGGGACGAACCTCTTCTTTTTTGGTAGTGCTAAGAGTGGACATAATCGGCAATTTTTCCCCTGCCTGTTGCAGTTGAGGCAAGGCTGCAATATTTTGATAGATTCCTGGCCCTATTTGAGCATAGCCACGATGAACCGAACGAATAGCATCAGTCAGTTCTTTGGCGGGAGTACCTTTGAGTAGATAACCCATTGCTCCAGAACTTAAAGAGCGAGAAACATATTCTTGAGTATCAAAAGTACTGAGGACTAGTACCTTAACATCGGGAAAACGCTTGCAAATCAACTGAGTTGCTTCCATTCCATTCATGCCAGGCATTTCCATATCCATCAAGACAACATCTGGCTGTAGAGATTCGACTTGCTTGATGGCGCGATCGCCATTTTCAGCTATGCCAATAATGGCAATATCTTCTTCAGTTTTAATTAAGGCTTTCAACCCCTCCCTAATCATTTTCTGATCGTCAACGATCAAAACTCTAATGGTGCGATTGTTAGAATTATTGTCGTTGTTAGTAAAACTAGACTTTCCATTGTTAGAGAAGGAATCGCTATTAGCATTACTGAATGAGTTCATAATGAAAGATAGTTAGTAGGTGGTTTAAATATAGGGTCAAATACTAGATAGCTTGTGACCGTTGGTTAATTTGCTGAAGATAAAGATCTGAATTTGGATCTTAAATTATAGATATAGGTGGCATTAACTATTGATAAGCATTCCCTCAAATGATATTTATTGCTTCATTTGTCAGCCAAAGGCTGAAGTTCTGTGGCTGGTGGCTGGAGGTATGTTGGTTGCAAGCAAGAGGTCTATTGAATAAAATACACCGAATCAAATACACTAATATAGCTTAAACATTCAACTTTACTAGTCCTTTATAACTAATATTTTACAGATTCGACATACACAAGACAGTAAATGTTAAAAAGAGAAATTTCTACAAGCACTTTAACACTTTCAAAATTGCGATTATTGTGTAATCTTAATTAATTCGAGGTCACATTAATCGAACGCTCGATTTAGGCTCTTTAAACTTTATTTACAATTTTGGTTTTTTAAATTATGACTCCCGCAAATTCAGTATCGGGTCAAGATAAAAATTTAGAGGCAATGAGAAAATTTGCCCAGAAATATGCTACTCGTACCGATACTTATTTTTGTAGCGATCTTTCGGTTACGGCTGCAGTAATTAAAGGTCTAGCCAAACACAAGCAAGAATTAGGTTCTCCTCTGTGTCCTTGTCGTCACTATGAAGACAAGCGGGCAGAAGTCAAAAAAGCCTATTGGAACTGTCCTTGCGTACCTATGCGAGAAGAGAAGAAGTGTCATTGTATGTTATTTTTAACTCCAGACAATGCTTTTGCGGGGGACACCCAAGAAATCAGTACGGAAAAAATTAACCAGCTTTGCCAACAAATGCAGTAATTACCAAGAAACGACCGTGTCACCAGAATTTGAGCGAGGAATTGGGGAATTCAATCAACAACAATTTTATGCTTGTCATGATACTCTCGAAGCTATCTGGGTAGATGCTCCCGAAGTGGATAAAAGGTTTTATCAGGGGATTTTACAGGTGGCAGTAGGTTGTTATCACCTCAGTAACGATAATCTGCGGGGAGCAATTATTTTGCTCGGAGAAGCGATAAGACGCTTGTGTGATTACCAACCAGACTATGAAACAATCAATGTAGAACTGTTGCTAGAACAAGCGGTTCAATTATTGCAGGCGTTGCAGCAGTTACAGCCAGAGCAAGGAAAGCTATTTTTTGAACGACTGCAGCAAAAGGCATTAGGAGAAGCTAAATCGCTGTCAGAAGTAGATTCTAGCTTTCCAGATTTAATTAAAAATTGTCAACTGCCCTATATTGAGGTACTGGACTAATCTTCATTGAAAATCGCGATCGCTAATAATAACCAATGACCAATGACTAATAACTAAAAGACCTTTACCTATAAAATAAAAATAATAATCTAACTTTCGGTCTAAATCTTGATTTAAGTAACGTTAAAAACATTAAGTAAGCAGGATTTGAGCTAATTTCAAATATATTATCTTTAAATTAAATAAAACCTATGACAGCAACATTTTGCGAATATAAGCCAGGATTAGAGGGGATTCCTGCTACCAAATCTAGTATTAGTTTTGTTGACGGTCAAAAAGGTATTCTTGAATATCGAGGCATTGCCATCGAAGATTTAGCTAAACAGGGTAGCTTTTTAGAAACAGCATACTTGTTAATTTGGGGGAAATTACCCAATCAGCAAGAGTTAGAAGAATTTCAAACAGACATTCTATATCATCGTCGGATTAAATATCGCATTCGAGATATGATGAAGTGCTGTCCTGAAACGGGACATCCTATGGATGCCTTGCAAACTTCCGCAGCAGCATTGGGTCTATTTTATGCCCGTCGCGCCCTAGACGATCCAGAATACATTAGAAAAGCGGTAGTGCGTATTCTGGCTAAGATTCCGACGATGGTAGCTGCTTTTCATCAGATGCGCCGTGGAAATGATGCGATCCAACCCAACGATAATTTGGATTATGCAGCTAACTTTCTCTATATGCTGACAGAGAAAGAACCTCATCCCTTAGAAGCAAAAATCTTTGATGTCTGCTTGACTCTACACGCAGAACATACAATTAATGCCTCGACTTTTTCAGCAATGGTGACAGCATCTACTCTCACCGATCCTTATGCAGTAGTTGCTTCTGCGGTAGGTACTTTGGCAGGACCGCTTCATGGAGGTGCTAATGAAGAAGTATTGTTGATGCTAGAGGATATTGGTTCAATTGATAAGGTCAAACCATACATAGAAAACCTGATTGCTAATAAGCAAAAAATTATGGGGTTTGGACATCGAGTGTACAAAGTCAAAGACCCCAGAGCTAAGATCTTACAAGAATTGGCAGAACAGCTATTTGCAGAAACAGGACACGATCGCTATTACGATCTGGCTCTAAAACTAGAACAGCTCATCGAATCTAAACTGGGGCAAAAAGGTATCTATCCTAACGTTGATTTTTATTCTGGTTTGGTCTACCGCAAATTGGGTATCCCTAGTGACTTATTTACGCCAATTTTTGCGATCGCTCGCGTGGCTGGCTGGCTAGCCCATTGGAAAGAGCAACTGGGGGTAAATCGAATCTTTCGCCCGACTCAGATCTACACAGGCGATCGCAATATACCCTATATTCCCATGGAAGAAAGATAAAGACGTACGAAAGTAAAAAGTAGCAAGGGTAACTGCAGATAAATAGCGCATCTTTCTCCAGAAGGTTTGTCATCGGCTAAAAAGTTGTTAAGATTTGTAGATGACAAATTCAAGGCTACGGAAACTAGGCAACTATCTTCGTCCCTACTGGCGAATGATACTTATTGGGGTCATCGCCCTGTTGATCGTCAATTTGTTGGGGGTATATCTTCCCCTACTAATTAGAGACAGCATAGACCAACTACAGGGAGAAATGAGTTTTGAGAAACTATCTCGCGTAGCTTTATGGTTGCTATTTTTGGCATCGATAATGTGGTGTTTTCGGATGCTGTCGCGGGTGGTTATTTTTGGCGCAGGAAGACAAGTAGAATTTAGTCTCAAGCAGGGAATTTTTCAACATCTGCTAACCATTGAACCTGAATACTTTTCCGATAACAGATCGGGGGATCTGATCAACCGCGCCACCAGTGATGTCGATAATATTCGCCGTCTGGTAGGTTTTTCTGTACTGAGTTTTATCAATATCATCTTTGCCTACGCCTTTACTTTGCCTGTAATGCTGCGAATTCACATCAGGCTGACTTTGCTTGCCTTGACCGTCTATCCCATAATGTTAATTACAGTACAGCTATTTAGCGGTAAACTCCGCAAGTACCAAGAAGAGATTCAGGTTAAGCTATCAGACTTAAGCGAGTTAATTCAAGAAGACATGAGCGGAATGGCTCTAATTAGAATCTACGCTCAAGAAAATCAAGAGAGAGAAGCATTTAAGCTCAAAAATCAGGAGTTATTTCAAGCGAATCTCAAACTAGCTAGAACCAGAAATTTTCTCTTTCCCATCATCGAAGGAATTTCTTATGTTAGTTTATTGATTTTACTCTGGCTGGGGACGGGAGCGATCGCAGCAGAACAAATTACTGTAGGCGACTTTATTGCTCTAGTACTGTTCGTTGAAAGATTGACTTTTCCTACTGCATTGTTGGGCTTTACCATTAGTGCCTATCAACAGGGGGAAGTAAGCATCGATCGCGTTGAGGCGATTACCCAAGCAAAACCCAAAATTAAAAATCATCCTCAAGCAATTTCTATTGCACCTCAAGATATTCAAGGAGCAATTACCGCCCGCAATCTAACTTATACTTATCCTGGTGCTAATAACCCTGCCCTATACAATCTTAACTTTTCGATCCATCCAGGGGAAACCATCGCCATTGTTGGCTCAATTGGTTCGGGTAAAACTACTTTGGCTAATGCTATTCCTCGCTTACTCAATATTCAGTCTGGAGAATTATTTTTAGATGAATGCGATATTACTAAACTAGACTTAAATACCCTGAGAAAAGCGATCGCTTATGTACCCCAAGATAGCTTTTTATTTAGTACCAGCATTAAAAATAACATTCGTTATGGCGAACCCCTAATCGAAACTGATGAGGTGGTATCCGCAGCTAAACAAGCCCAAATTCACCCAGAAATCCTCACCTTTCCCCAAGAATACGATACCCTAGTGGGAGAAAGAGGAATAACTCTCTCTGGCGGTCAAAGACAGCGAACATCTCTGGCAAGAGCTTTATTATATAATGCCAAAGTCTTGATACTGGATGATGCTCTCTCCAGCGTGGATAACGAAACCGCAACTAGAATCTTGAATAGCTTATCGCCAACTAGAGCCAAAAAAACCGTCATCTTTATTTCCCATCAACTATCTGCTGCTGCAACCTGCGATCGCATTTTAGTAATGGATGAAGGTAAAATTGTTCAAAACGGTACTCATCAAAATTTAGTTAGCAAGACAGGTTTATATCAGTCTTTATGGCAGCAACACCAGCTAAAAGAAATATTAAATTGACGAAGTCAGAGGAAGCCCCGTCTTTTCAAGGCGGAGTCTCTCTGACATTTTTAAAAACCTTTAAACTGTCCGTCATGGTTGCTAATCGATCGCTCTATTTGCTCAAAACAAGAGTTTAAACCCGCTGCAAATTCGTTGCGAGTAATGGGGCGGTCGCCTTTGTAAGTGCCATCGGGAAAGCCTGAAATGCAGCCGTAGCGATCGCTCAAGCTTCTTAATGCTTCATAAGACCAATCCGTAGGGGATACATCCCGTAATTGGTTGACATTGGTTATTTGATTGATGCTGTTTTCTTTGCCTTGTTGGGTATATTTTTCAATGCGATCGAGAATTATCTGGGGTGATTCTTGGGCTATGGCCCGATGAGCCGAAGGCGACCCTAGGCGATCGTGAAATAGAAGACCGACCATTGCTACAAAAAAGACAGGGGCTAGCTTGGCGATGATTTTGTACATAATATTTTCAGCAACACGGTTTTCATAGTCATTTTAA
>CAYXWE010000102.1:0-8796 GCA_964468145.1 uncultured Pleurocapsa sp. | reverse complement strand
ATTGTATTAATAGACTATCATTGAGAGTCTATTCTTGATTCACGAAACAGAAAATTTTTTGGTGTAATTTGCCATCACAAACCTAGTCTTACCGTTTAGATTACATTTGAGGGGAATCCTAATCTGTAATTTTTAATTCATTTTCATTATTTTTTAAAACTTTTTGCCACAATACAATTGAAACCAATCGCCAAATTGCTCGCTAGCAGTCATTATTTTTGATTCGTTCTCTCTTGTAGTGGTGGTTAGGTTCTGGTAAGATTTTTGCAATGTGAATAGTAGCCTGCCGATGCTTCGGACGGGGTGCTTTCTATTTGTTAGTAGTTAGCATTTAATACTCGATTAACTAGCTAAGAAGCAAACTTGCCCCAAGCAATTTTCTAGAGTTTCTCGGAAGAATCGATATCGATCGATCTTGGTGGATTTTCTCCAGAATGTATTTAGTTGCATCTGGAATAAAATAGGAAAATTAAAGTTTGATTTTTTAAATTTTGGTTTTCTCAAGGGAGTAACAAGCATTAGGTACTTCAAAACTGAATTCCTAGGCTTGTTTAATAATATGAGTTAAATATTTAGTTTTTGTAGAAGAGGAATTTTATGACCGCCGATTTAGACCGAGTGGTGATTATTGGAGTCGCAGGAGACTCTGGTTGTGGTAAATCAACATTTCTTCGCCGTCTGATTGATTTGTTTGGCGAAGAGTTTATGACTGTAATTTGTCTTGACGACTATCATAGTCTAGATCGTAAGGGCAGAAAAGCAGCAGGTGTTACAGCCCTCAATCCCAAAGCCAATAATTTTGACTTGATGTACGAACAAGTCAAGTCTCTTAAAGAAGGTAATGCGATCGACAAGCCTATATATAATCATGAAACTGGCGAACTCGATCCTCCCGAACGAATTGAGCCAAATAAAGTAATTGTCATTGAGGGATTGCATCCTCTTTACGATGAAAGAGTCCGCGAATTGGTGGATTTTGGCGTTTATCTAGACATTAGCGACGAAGTTAAGATTCAGTGGAAAATTCAACGTGATATGGCAGAACGCGGTCATACTTACGAAGATATTCTTGCTTCTATCAAGGCTCGCGAACCCGATTTTAAAGCCTACATCGAAGTACAAAGAGAATTTGCTGATGTAGTAATTCAGGTATTGCCAACTCAATTACCAGCACCTGAAGATAGTGGATTGCTTAGAGTTCGCTTGATTCAAAAAGAAGGAGTGGAAAACTTCAACACTGTCTATCTATTTGATGAAGGTTCGACAATTCACTGGCGACCTTGCGGGCGCAAACTTGAATGTCCCGTCCCTGGTATTAAAATGTACTATGGCCCAGATAGCTACTACAACAATGAAGTATCGATTCTAGAAGTAGACGGCGAATTTGGCAATCTCGAACAGATGATTTATCTTGAAAGCCACCTCAGCAACACTGGCACAAATCACTACGGTGAAATGACAGAACTCGTGTTGAAGCACAAAGATTATCCTGGTTCTAACAACGGAACTGGTTTATTCCAGGTGCTAGTAGGACTAAAAATGCGCGAAACTTATGACAAGTTAATGGCTACTACAGCCCAAACAGCCAAAGTCTAGATTTTGTAGCAAGATACAGCACATTTAATAAATTTTGATTAATAGTCGTGGATTATCCCTCAAAAGTGTCCGCGACTTTTTGCTTTGTTTTATCCGATGTTATGCAGAGAAAAGGATAAAAAAGTAAAAACATCTATAAATCCTAAATTATAGTTAATTAGCTGTTAACGTTCGGAGTCTAGGTTTGAAGTAGGGATTTATTAAAATCCAGCGATACTTTTTTAAAAGACATTCCACATGAAAGTTAACCGTCGTAATTTTTTGCTTTTCTTGGGTACTACTGCTGGTTCATTAGCTTCAAATTGGAACAGTAAAACTAGCTCAACTCTGGCTTCTGCTTCTAGCTCTACAAAGGCAGGTGATTCTATTCTAGGTTTTGAGCCAGTAGATATGCCCTTACCTTTGGCAACCGATCGATTATCGATCGCCCGACAAATTGAAAACTACGCCAATTATCGAGTTCGAGACGACCTAGTATTACCTGAAGGCTTTGCCTATGATGTAATTGCTGTTTGGGGCGATCGCGTTGGCGATTCTCGTTTTGGTTATAACAACGATTATCTTTCTTTAGTAGAAACTGCACCCAACGAAGGCTATTTAACGATTAATTTTGAATATATTAGTGGTGGAACGTGGATGCAAACTTATCCTCTGGTCATCGGCAGAGAACTTCCCTTTGCCGAACTATTGGCAATGGCTGCACCCCCAGCCGGAGATGAAGATCCTGAATTGAAGCTCGATGCCTTTAGCTTAGAAGATGGCGATGGGATCAAACAGAAAATTAAAGAAATTTCTCGTGAAGGTTTGATCGACCAAGGGCTAGGGGTGATTTCAGTCAAACGTAATGCTGAAGGTAAATGGGAACGAACCTATTCCAATGCAGATCGTCGAGTTACGGGAATTTCTGGCTTGGACAATCGCGATCGCGCTCTCAAATCTACTGGTGCAGCAGTAGCAGTATTTACTAAGACCAATAAATCGGGCTACGAAGATAATTTAGGCGATCGCATTATTGGTACGTTTCAAAACTGCGCTGGAGGGACAACGCCCTGGGGAACAGTCCTCAGTGCTGAAGAAAATTTTCAAGACCAAGTACCCGAAGCGGTAATGGCAGACGGTTCATCTTTAGATCCCAGCCAGACACCTTTTTTTATTTCTGCTGGAAATGTGGATGGCAGAGCAAATGTCTTTGGTTTGGCAGGTAATAAATATGGCTGGATGGTAGAAATCGACCCTGCTAATCCTAACGATTACGGGACAAAACATACTTGGCTCGGACGCTATCGTCATGAGGCTTTTGGGATTAGGGCTGTGGCGGGTAAAAACCTAGCGGTTTATTCAGGATGCGATCGCCGTGGCGGACATTTATATAAATTTGTTAGTAGTGAAAAAGTTATCGATCCCCAGGATAAATCTAACTCCAGTCTGTTTGAAGCAGGAATTCTTTATGGAGCTAAATTAAATCCCGATGGTAGCGGTGAGTGGATTCCCTTAAGTCCCCAAACCCTAATCGATCCTGTTTTACCCAGTCAGGTAGTCGGTGGAATGGTTCAATTGCCCAATAGCGATCGCGCGGAGGGAGGAGTAATGGAAGTAGCCAGGGACAAACAAATCCAGCCTTTTATTGCCAGATTTAAAACTTTAGCAGATTTATATCATGGTAGTAGCCCCCAAGAAGCTCAGGGGGCAATTCTCATCGATGCCCATTTTGCTGCTAGTGCAGCAGGAGTTACCTGTACTGCTCGTCCCGAAGATACCATTATTAACGATGATGGTACTTTATTTATTGCTTTTACTTCTGGGGCTGCTGGTAGCGATGGAGGGCCCGATCGAGCAATTTTTGTGGGGCCAAAGGGCGAGACAGACTATGAATATGGCTGGATTATGAAGCTAGAAGAAGACGAGGGCGATCCTGCTTCTGTTGGTTTTACTTGGAGTATGTTAGCAACGGGAGGCGAAGTTGCTAAAGGTGGTGCGGGCTTTGCCAATCCCGACAATCTGACTTTGGATAAATCTGGCAATCTTTGGGTAGTCACAGATATGTCTACCAGCAAGCATAATCAACCCGTTCCCAGTAGAGTTGCAGAGGGCGAAACCTTAACTGGTAGTGATTTGACGGGAGTATTTGGTAACAACTCTATGTGGTATATTCCCCTGTCGGGAGCAAATGCAGGAAAAATGATTCCTTTTGCAATCGGACCGATGGAGTGTGAATGTACTGGTTTGACCTTTGATAACGACAATCGCAGTCTATTTCTGGCAATCCAGCACCCAGGAGAGAAGAACGGTATCCGTCGGGATATGGCAACAGAAACCAGAGATTTTGAGCTTTTGGCTACGGATGGCACGGCTTTTAAACAGCAACGGCAAGTACCTATAGGATCGAATTGGCCTAGTAAACAAGCTAACCAGCCACCTGTACCTGGAGTTGTGGCAATTCGCAAGATGGACGGTAACGCGATAGTTTGATCTGAGTTCGAGATAAGCCAAAATCTTTATTGCTTTGTTGCTAGTTCAACTATTTTTTGATAGAACCACGGAGAAACGGAGAGATGGATCTGTTGTGCGTTCTAGGTTTTTTGTTTTGGGAGAAGAGTTGGTAAAGTTTTTGGTTTAATTTTTTAACTCGAACTCAGATCAAATAGAGAACAAGATAGTTATTCTGTTTGACTGCAATCGAATTGATTGAAGATTTATCAATATTTCTAAAGAGTAGTGTTTGAGCGAGAATCATAGAATGTTGATAGTTCTACATTGACAATATGTACCAAGTGATTCGATTTTCTGTTTTTTTAATGAGAAGCAAGTAAATACCGAACGCTTAACGATAAATGCTCAATGTAATGACTTTAATCAAAAGCTTGTGGAAATTTTCGCGTCCTCATACCATTATCGGGACTAGTTTGAGTGTATTGGCACTGTATTTTATTTCTTTAGCCACTACGGGTAATGGAATTACGGAGACAAACTTACAACAGATGCTTGCTGTATGGTTAGCCTGTTTGTGTGGCAATGTTTATATTGTCGGTTTGAATCAGCTTTGCGATGTGGAAATAGATCGTATTAATAAACCCGATCTGCCTCTGGCTTCGGGGGAATTTACTTCTCAACAAGGACAGTTAATTGTAGCCTTTACAGGTATTTTGGCATTGTCAATCGCATTTTTGTCGGGGACTTGGTTGTTAGTAACGGTAGCGGTTAGCTTATTCCTGGGTACGGCTTATTCTCTTCCTCCTATTCGCCTCAAGCAGTTTCCTTTTTTAGCAGCTTTTTGTATCCTCACCGTGAGAGGGGCGATCGTTAATCTTGGCTTGTTTTTACACTATGGGGACAAATTTAACGGTAGAGAGGCTCTAAATCCATATGTGTGGACGTTGACTCTGTTTATTTTACTATTTACAGTGGCGATCGCTATCTTTAAAGATGTTCCCGATTTAGAAGGAGACAGACAATACAATATCAACACCTTTACTTTAGTAATGGGCAAACCTGCGGTATTTAATATTTCTCGCGGAGTAATTACTGTTTGTTATTTTGGTACGATCGCTGCGGGCTTGTTGTGGTTGACTTCTCTCAATCTCGGCTTTTTTGTTACCAGTCATTTGGTGTTGCTTGGTTTATTGTGGTGGCGCAGTCGCGATGTTAATTTGGAAGATAAAGGCGCGATCGCTGATTTTTATCAGTTTATTTGGAAACTTTTCTTTTTAGAATATCTCTTATTTCCCATCGCCTGTTTTATTTAGTTAGTCAACAATTTTTTGAATCAGGTTAGAAACCTTTTCTGCCTGGTTCATAATCATAAAATGTCCGCCTCGTTTAATTTTAAAATCTTCATGGACAAACCTATAAGGGAAAATGCGATCGCTTTCTCCATGAATGTGATAAATATTTTCGGGGATTAATTCATTTTTCCAAGTGACAACCCGATCGATTGCCCATTTCATAAACTTGGCATCAGTATCGAGCAATATTGCTTTAAAAAGTTGGCGTTCGGCTAAAGTTTCTAAACTAAAAAACCAAGCTGCGAGTAGTTGACCGAACCAGAGTATTATTCTGGCTGGTATTAAACGATATATTGGCAACCAGCGAAATATTTTAAAATAAAAAGGTACTTCTTGCTGATTTTTAGTACTAGAAATTAAAATTACTTTTTCAGTATTAATTTGTTTGGCTATTTCTACTGCAATTATGCCCCCAAAAGATAAACCAATTACTATGGGAGTATCGGAATTTATTTGCTCTGTTAATCGTTTGGCATAATCAGCGATGCTTTCATTTCTTTCTGGCTCTACCCAACGAATGTGTACGGGTTGATAGCCTTCTAACTTTAGTTTTTGAAAGACTCGTTCGTCTGCTCCCAAACCACTCACGCAATAAATGTCTTTAAGAGCATTAGCGGTTCTTTTTTCTGAAGTAGTAGAAGTATAATCGATCGGGATTGATTTTAAATTAGATTCTGACATTTCTATTTGTTTAGTAGATAATTAAAAAGCTCTATTAAATAAAGATGGTTGATAGCTATATGTTCGGATGGATCGCCCAGAAAAATAATTCATTACAGAATGTTATAAAAAACATCTTATTATCTATTTCTATTTCCTTCTGCGTTATTTGTTTAAATAGCTGCCAAAATAAATTTAATAATATTACCAATATCAATAGCGGTTCGGGAGAACAAATCTTAGTTTTGGGGGATAGTATTACTGCAGGATATGGCTTGAAACCTGAAGAAGCCTATCCCTATCTACTCAGCCAAAAAATTAAATTGCCCATTGTAAATCGTGGAGTTAGTGGAGATACGACTTCAGATGCTCTAGCCCGATTATCAAAGGATATCTTAACAGCAAAACCTTGGCTAGTTATTATTGCTTTGGGTGGGAATGATTTTTTACAAAAAGTACCTAAAACCATAACAGAACAAAATTTAAAAAAGATCGTAACTCAAGTACAAGCCGAAAAAGCTATCGCTGTTATTTTGGGGATGAATTTAGGCTTGTTTACCGATGAATATCAACATTTATATCAGCGAGTAGCTCAAGAAACTAATTCTTATTTAATTCCTCAAATACTTAAAGGAATTCTTGATAATCCCAAACATCGACAACAAGATATTATTCATCCCAACCAAATCGGTCAAGAAATTTTAGCTGACAAAGTTGCTAAGTCTTTATCGCCCCTATTAAAACAGGCAAAGATACCAGTTGTCTTGAGTCCTTAGATATATAAAATTCTCTTTCTGAAGATGTATATTCATAAAATTCCTCATAGTGGCTACCATTGGAATCAGATCAGTTCGAGTTATTTTGAAGGATGGTATTATCGTCTGACTTTACCTGAAATAGAGCAAACTTTTGCTTTTATGTATTCAATTGAAGATCCTATCGGACAACAGGCAAATAGTGGCGGTGCGGTACAAATATTGGGTATTGATGAAGCTTATCTTAGTCGGAGTCTGGGGAATGTAACTCAATTTTTTGCCGATCGCGATCGCCTTAGTTTTGGACATTGGGGTAAAACTAATCTAACAATTACACCCCAACCTATATCTTGCCCAGAGTTTGCTCAATATATTACCGAAGGATATCAAGCGACAGCCTATCTCAACCAAGGAAGCATCTACGATCCTGTGAGAAATGAATACTGTCGTTGGGAATATCAGATAGAGCCTGTCTATGGTTGGGGAGACATCGACAAACCCCAGCAATCTACCGCTGGATGGTTGTCCTCTTTACCAATATTTGAACCAGGATGGCAAATTACTTTAGCTAGTGGTTTAGCTACGGGATGGATTGAGTGGCGGGGTAAATGCTATCGGTTTAATAACGCCCCAGCCTATAGCGAAAAAAATTGGGGTGCTTCTTTTCCCCAAAAATGGTTTTGGCTCAATTCTAATAGCTTTTTGGATAGTTCGGACTTGGCTTTAACTGCAGGGGGAGGCATCAGACAGGTGTTATGGTGGCAAGAAGAAGTCGCTTTAATTGGCATCCATTACCTGGGAAAGTTTTGCGAATTTGCGCCGTGGAATTCTCAAGTAAGTTGGCGTATCGAGCCTTGGGGAAAATGGCAACTGCAAGGAAAATCTGCTGAGTTAGAAGTGTCTTTAATTGGGACAACCGATCTTGGGGGTACTTATGTTCGCACTCCTACCGCTAAAGGTTTAGTGTTTAACTGTCGCGATACTACCAAAGGTGAATTAAAGCTAAAATTAAGCGATCGCCACGGCAAAGTAATTGTTCGAGCGACGAGTAATTTAGCAGGGTTGGAAGTCGGTGGTGCGCCCTGGGATAATATTTGGGAAGTATTTTAAAGGGTGAAACCTATTCGACGCTATCAAAAATTTATTCTTATAGCTTCGATCGCAATTGTTGTAGCTGTAAATCTTGCTGGTTATTTGGGTGCTTATGGATTGACCCACTATCGCCAAGGAAGTAAATTAGATTGGCGATATTCCCGTCCAGGAAATAATAAAACTCCTGCAGATTTCGATTTAGAATATAAGCGCGATCGCCTTAAACTAAACGATCGAGAATGGATCGAAACTTGGTCGATAGAATCTGCCAAAACAACCGCAAAAGGTACGGTAGTTTTATTTCACGGTAAAGATAGCACCAAAAGTAGCTTACTAGCATCTGCACGAGTTTTTCATCGCCTTGGTTATAGAGCTTTGTTAGTAGATTTTAGAGGTGGTGGAGGATCGAGTGGCAACGTTACTACTATAGGAATAAATGAAAGCCAAGATGTTGCCTTAATAGCTAACTATGTCCGCCAAGAATATCCAGATTCATTAATAATTTTGTATGGCGTTTCCATGGGAAGTGGAGCTATCTTAAGAGCGATCGCCAAAGAAAACATCGAACCCAATGGCATTATTTTAGAGCTTCCCTTTACTAGTCTTTTGAGCGCAGTAAAACCTAGATTGAGCAAGGCTAACATTCCCACCTTTCCTCTAGCAGAATCAATTGTTTTCTGGGGAGGAATTCAACATGGTTTTAACGGTTTCGCTCATCAGCCCATTAATTATGCCAAACAAGTTAATTGCCCCACTCTAATTTTGTATGGCGGTCTAGATAATACTGTCGATCCTTCAAAAATAAAAACTCTCGCTCAAAATATTAACAGTACAAAAAAATTAGTCAACTTTCCCCAAGCAGGACATCAATTATTGGTTACGGTAAATCCACCGCTATGGCAACAAAGTGT
>CAYXWE010000101.1:0-8820 GCA_964468145.1 uncultured Pleurocapsa sp. | reverse complement strand
ACCACAGAGCAACAGGCAAACCAATAGACTCAATGGGGATATGAATTAAAGGCTCAGATCTCAACCAACCCCAATAAATTGAGCCAGCTAACCAACTCCAGCTAAAACCAATAATGATGTCTCCCCACCAACGAGTTTGAGGACGACGATAAAGCAACCAGCCCAGTCCTACCCAAAATAGGGTTAACCCTACGCCAACTAAAGGAAACAGACGGACAATGGGTGCTTCAAAAAATACTGGAACAGATACTAAAAAAGAAGCTGCTAAAAATACTCGCCAACCTTGAGCGGGTTGATTTTGCTCTAGAGGTAAGCCAATAACATTAGATTGAGATGTAGGGGAACAGTTAGAACTAGATGAAGTCACAAGCAAATATGCAAATACGGTTGATTGATTTAGGGCGTTTAAGTAGGCTCTAATTTTTGTTACTTATCTTTACCTACAATAAAATACCATAGTTTTTACGGGGTATTCTTGAGATAAATAGATGGTTGTTGCCACTTTTATTATGTATAAAAACTGATATTAATGCGATAAAATGCCAGGATTTAGGCATTTTTGCTCGGTATTGACAAATTAATTATTTTCTACATTCCCTATTAGCTGGCAAAAGAAAATAGACTGGGCGACTTGGATATTCACCCGATCGCCTCATCATCTCGTCACCCTTTCACCCCTTCACCGATGCCTAATCCCTAATAATCTGTACTCTCGATACGTAACATCAGTTAGATAGATTGTCTAAATTAATCAAAGGTCAAATTAAAAAACTTTGAAATGCTCGTTTATTAGTTTGTTTGAAAAGAGTAATTGAATATATTTGTCTTAATTATGTTTTAAGATTTGCCCACTACTTTTTAGATTGCATACAATTTACTTAGTATGGAGGGAATTTATCAATCCAGGTTTACCTCAAAATTCGCATAATATTTTGATAAACGGCGAATCTAATATTAATTCGGTTATTCCTCAAGCCATAGTTACCAATCGGGGTAAGATTCAACCAGCTAGAGGAATTAAAGTTACCAAATCGGGGGATATTGTTTGAACAGCATATCTAACTAATAATGCAGGCGATAAGCCTAACGGCATAGCTTTGCAACGCTTACCCGAAACTAGATACTGTAATTGAATTGATAAGTAAAAGAGAAAATGGGCATTCGCCCAGTTCTTAAAATTAATATATGATTTAAATTAAGTTAGTTATGAACTAAATTTTTAATTAGTACCAAAAGTGTTAGCTGTAATTCGAGCAGCTTCAACACTAATGCTATTAGATAAGTTCTCATTTTGTTTTGCTGAATTTGATGCTTGAATAATTAAAAATCCAATAATAAAACAAAATAACAAATCGATGCCCATTTTGTTAAGTTCCTGCATTTTTTTTAAACCATTTATTATTTAATATCGCTATGAAATAACTATACCTCCGAAACAATACTTAAGTCATATTACTCACCCAAAAAACGTATTATCTTCATATAAATCGGCAGTTTTTAAACGTGATATCAAGAGAAGATATTAGTTTGGATGGTTGTTTGGTTACATTGCGTAATATATGGTTAGAGAATAGTTTAAAATTGATGGTTTTTGGTAATGCCGATATATTTGTATTGGGGAGAAGATGATTTTGCTATCGCCCAAGCAGTAGAAAAATTACGCAACAAAGTACTCGATCCAACTTGGTTGCAGTTTAACTATCATCGGCTAGCAGGCGATCGCCCTGAAGCGACAATTGAGGGCTTAAATCAAGCTATGACCCCCGTATTTGGCATGGGAGAGCGTTTGGTATGGATTAAAGAAACTAATCTTTGTCAGCAAAAGCCCGATGCAGATACTTTGGCGCAGTTAAAGCGTACTTTGGAAGTAATCCCCTCCACATCTCATTTACTACTAACGACGACCAAAAAACCCGATGGTAGATTAGGCTCGACTAAATTACTCAAGCAATACGCACTGGTCAAAGATTTTAGTTCGATCCCGCCCTGGAAAACCGATTTAATTATAGCCAAGATCAAAGAAACCGCACGGGAAATAGACCTAGCATTGACTGCGGGCGCGATCGCCACTTTAGCTGAGTCGGTAGGCAATAATACTCGTTTGTTGTGGAATGAATTAGAGAAACTCAAGATCTATCGGGGAGATAATCCCCAACCCCTCGATGAGAATGATGTAACAGCCTTAGTTTTGTGCAACACTCAAAATAGCCTCCAGTTAGCAGCAGCCATTCAAGCAGGACAAGCAGATAAAGCTTTAGAATTAGTTACAGACTTGCTCCATCGTAACGAGCCAGCATTAAAAATAGTGGCGACTTTAGTGGGACAATTTCGGACTTGGACAATAGTAAAATTAAAGATTGCTTCGGGGGAAAGAGATAATAAAGCGATCGCCCAAGCAGCAGGAATCAACAACCCCAACCGACTGTATTTTATTCGTCAAGAAATTCAAGGGGCAACAACTAAACAGTTTCTCGATGCGCTGCCCTTACTTCTAGAATTGGAATACAACCTAAAGATAGGTAACGAACCTCTCGCCACGATCCAAACTAAAGTAATAGAGTTGGCTCAAAAATTTCAGTACAAATCTTGCGGGAGCGAAAATATAAATCGAGTTGAGGAATAATATGATGGAAGGACAGGGCGTAAAAATTGGTAGTACCGCTATTATTTGGAGTTTGGCAACAGGAATGATGGCTATTTCTATTCCCATTGTCAAAATGACCAATACAGGGATTATTTTACCTTTGGCAGTAGTTATTGGGGTAAGTTTAAGCACCATAGCTATTTGGTTGAGTAGCTCGTTTAACTAAATTTGGCGATTTAAGCGGGCTAAATAATTATTATTTGTTAGTAACAGTAGTATTAATTGACGATTAACAATTTAAGAAGTGAGTGACTAAAAATAACTAAAGACAATAGCGAACGCCAGTTTTACTGATATTCATTGGATAAACAACTGACAAGATATACATTGAATGTTTTCTGGCAAAAACTGTATACTTAGTCCAAAGAAAACTAGAGAGCCTTTTGAGCGTAACACTTATAGCTACAATTGGTTACTAAATTTACCCCTGCATGATTAACGTTCTTGTTGTTGACGACCAAAACTTAACTCATCGGCTAATGGAAACTTATCTTAAGCCAGAGAAAGATATTAGGATAGTTGGTTTTGCTGAAAATGGCCAAGATGCGATCGAGCAGATCCGTAGTCTGCAGCCAGATGTAGTGCTGATGGATATAGAAATGCCTAAAATGGATGGCTTAACTGCGACCAAAATTATTACTCAAAAGTTTCCTACTACTAAAGTTTTAATTTTGACGGTACATGACAACGAGTATAATTTAGGCAAAGCTCTCGAAAATGGAGCAAAAGGATATTTACTCAAAACTACTACCCCTCAAGAGCTTAAAAGTGCGATTCATTATGTCAACCAAGGCTATTTTCAACTAAGCATTGAGCTTACCGAAAAATACATCCAAAGACTAGTTAGAGCCAAATCTGAGTCTAACGAAGTTTACGATCTTAAACGAAAAATTAACTATTTATATAAGTCTTTGGGAAAAGTAGAAGAACAGTTAGGGCTAGTATCTCCCAAAAATATGGAATCGCAATTAGAAGAAAAAATCGATCGGGCTATACAAAAAGAGATGACAATGCTGCGCGATCGCGATTCTCATCTCCAATTCAAGGTAGATCGAATGAAATACAACCAAGAAAGACTAGAGCAAAACGCCCAATATCTCTTTAAAATTCAATTAGGCTCGATTATTGTTGCCCTAGTTGCTTTTGGGACAGTAGCATTCTCTTTTCTAAAATAATTTAACTTTGCCCTGGCGAATCAATTGACACGTCTACCAAAGTAATTTCTTGGTTGAGATTAGCCAAAGGCGGATTTATTGCCTGTTGATTGCCCACCACTAGAGTCAGCAATTGTTCTGGTTTAATATGCTCTTGGGCAGCTTTGAGGATATCTTCGCGATCGGTATCCTGTACTCGCTTTTGATAGGTAAAAATAAAATCTTCGGGATAGTCAAAATACTCGTAGCGCATAAAGCGAGATAAAGTTTGACTGGGAGTTTGAAAGTTAAATACAAAAGAATTAAGAATCGATTCTTTAGCATCATCAAGTTCTTGTTCTGTAACCAAGGTGGTGCGTAACTTTTTAATTTCTGAGATTATAGATTTAATAAAGGGGACAGTATTACTGGTTTGGGTTTGTCCCCCTGCGACAAACATACCGTCAAAATCATAGCTGGGACTCCAAGATCCATAGACGCTATAGGCTAAACCTTGACGCGATCGCACTTCATTAAATAAACGCCCGCCAAAACCATTTAAAACTCCGTTCAAGACGCTCATCACGGGATAATCATCGCTGTCAAATTGACCGCCGATGTGACCCAACATGATATTGCTTTGGGTTAATTTAGGGCGATCGACTACAAATAAACGATTACTATATTCTTGAGTGGCTTCGGGTACTTCGAGGGCGGGTAAAGGGGAGTCAACTTGCCAATCTCCAAAAGCATCTTGAACTCGCGCGATCATCTCATCAGAGTCAAAATCGCCAACTATACCCAAAATCATCGTATCGGGACGAACATAAGTTTGATAAAAATCGATCGCATCGCTACGAGAGATATTATTGATGGTTTCGTATTCAACGGTACGGGCATAGGGACTAGACTCACCATAAATAACCTTATCGAATTCACGGCTAGCAATATTTTTCGGATCGTCATTGCGACGGGCGATCGAACCCCTTTGCTGTCTGAGGGCGGTGGCAAATTTTTCAGGAGCAAAAGCAGGCTGGCGTAAAACTTCTGTAAATAGAGGAAATACCGTCTCCAAGTCTTCTGTAAGAGTACTAAAGCTGGCACTACCCGAACTTACGCCAATACTAGTCTCTACGCTGGCTGCTTTTTGTTCGAGAATTGTATTCAAGTCGGCTGCGGGGTGATTTTCTGTACCGCCACTGCGCATCACCGCACCAGTTAACTGCGCTAGTCCTACTTTATTGCTAGGTTCAAAACGCGAACCAGTGCGAATCAAAGCAGTACCGCCAATCAAAGGCAAATCCCGATCCTCCAAGAGATAGACCACCATGCCATTATCCAATTCATAGCGCTCGTATTCAGGTAGCTCAATTTCTGGTAAAGGAGCAAACTCCAACTCCGTGTAGTGTTTGGGAGTATCCGCGATCGCCCGATGTTCGATAGTCAATGATAATAATACTGTCAATACTGCCAGACTCAACCAAGAAAATAGTTTCTTACTCATATATATATTTGGTATTTAAGAAGTTTTCCTATTTTATCTTGTCTGTTTGATTCGGCCTTAACTGCCAAGTATGAAAGCTCATAGTAACGATAAGTAAACGAACTTGAAAAAAAGGCGATCGTTAAGGAGGTAATTTGAGCCAAAACGCATAATTAGAAGCGATAAGACCTAGTTCAAAGATCGAACAAACCATTCAATAGGGCGGATACTATGGAGCAAGCAGAAGGTAGAATTATTTATGTCGATCTTAATGCAGAAGGAGACGATGACGGATCGACTTGGGCAGATGCCTATACCGACTTACAAGATGCGATCGCCGAATCCGAACCCGACGATGAGATTTGGGTAGCAGAAGGAACATATCGACCCACTACAGGGACAGATCGCGAAGCCAGCTTTGAAGTCCCCGAAGGAGTTAAAATCTACGGTGGTTTTGCAGGGGGAGAAACAGCCCTCAGCCAACGAGATATTAATAATAACGTTACCGAACTAACGGGAGAAATTGCCACCCAAGGTAACAATACCGATAATAGCTACACCGTAGTAGATGTAAGCGGTACTTCCGATACTTCCAGGCTAGACGGTTTTCTGATTACCGATGCTAACAATGATGAAAGTTTTAGCAGTAGTGGTGGCGGGATTCTTAGTGAAGAAGGTTTTGCGGTACTCGCCAATTTAACTATTGAAGGCAATAGTGCAGCGAACGGTGGCGGTATTTATGCTGCAGATAGCGGACTCAGATTGGGAAATGTTGTCATAATTGGCAATACTGCTACTAGAAGCGGAGGTGGTTTTTATAGCGATGAAAGCCTTAATACTCTTAGCGGTGTCACCTTTATTGATAATAGTGCTGATGATAATGGGGGCGGAACTTTCTTTCGGATTGGCGAAGACATTCTGACTGATGTCGAATATCAAGGCAATCGCGCTGGATTTGGCGGAGCGATTTATAACGATAGAAGCAATCCCGAAATAACCAACAGCAACTTTTTCAATAACAGCGTAACTAATAGCGGTGGCGCAATTTATAACAGCTTTAACAGCGATCCTCAAATAACTGATGTTAACTTCGTTGCCAATACAGCAATAAATAGCGGTGGGGCAATTTATGATAATGGCGGTAATTCCGTAATTATTGATGCGGTGTTTGCTGATAATATTGCCAATTCTAGAGGAGGAGCAATTTATGGTGAAGCCTTCAGCGATAATACATATACGGTAGCCAATGGTTTATTTGTTGGTAACATAAGCTCTGCTGGCGGTGCAGTCTACAATCAGAACAACAGTTCGAGCTTTACAAATAGTACCTTTACTGAAAATATTGGTCGTACTGGTGGCGCGATCGCTTTAGAAGGGAGAGAATCTAATACTCCCGCTATTACCAATAGTATCGTTTATGACAATCGCACCTTTATCGATGACAACCAAATAAGTATTGGAGATACCGAAGCAGTTGTTACGAATAGTTTGGTAGAAGGAGATTTTGCAGGGGAAGATAATATCGATGGCAATCCTAACTTTGTCGATCCTGCAAACTTCGATTATCGTCCGGGTACTGGTTCTCCTGCTATTGGTGCGGGTAATAACGATGCCACAACTTTATTTAGAGAAGATACCGACATTCCCAATATAGAACTAACCGAAGATCTCGCCAACAATCCCCGAATCAATGGCGAAATTGTCGATATAGGAGCGTACGAGGGCGCAGCCAGAGAACCAGTTCCTACCGAACCTACTATTAGCGCGGAAACTGAGATCGTCTATGTCGATCTCAATGCGACTGGAGATAATAATGGTGCTTCTTGGGCAAATGCCTACACAGACTTACAAGATGCCATTGCCAATGCCCCCTATGGCAGTCAAATCTGGGTAGCAGAGGGTACTTATACTCCCACCACGGGAAGAGATCGCGGGGTCAGCTTTGAAGTACCCAATGGCGTACAGATATATGGCGGGTTTGCAGGTAACGAAACTAATCTCAGACAAAGAGATGTTACCGCCAACACTACTACCTTAAGTGGAGATATTGGCATCACTGGCAACAGCAACGATAATAGCGTTCGCGTGGTAGATATTAGCGATACCTCTAATAGTTCGGTTTTAGATGGTTTTACTATCAGTGACGGTAATGCTGACGATTTTTCCCTTAGTAACAATGGTGCGGGTATCTATGGCGAGCGTTCCCAGGCAATTCTGAGTAATTTGATCGTTAGGGATAATAGTGCTGATAATTTAGGCGGAGGAATGTATAGTTCCAGCAGTCTTAATCAGTTAAATAACGTTAGCTTCCAAGACAATATTGCTAGTAATGGCGGTGGACTATACAGCGCCAATAGCGGTTCTATTTTGACAGATATAACCTTCGCTAATAACTCTGCCACTACCTCTGGTGGCGCAGTTTATAACCAGAGTAGCAATATTTTCATCAACGATAGCAGATTCGGTGGCAACCAAGCGGATACTAATGGCGGAGCGATTTACAATAACTTTGTCAGTAATATTGTTGTAGATGACGCTGCTTTTAATGGTAATACTGCGGGTAACAATGGTGGCGCAGTTTACAACGATAGCAATAGTCCAGTTTTGACCAATGTCTCTTTTAGAGAAAACACTGCAGTTTCTTCGGGTGGAGCAATTTTTGAAGATTCTGGTGGCGAAGGTCAAGTAGCCAATGGCGTTTTTGATGGTAACATTGCGGAGTTTGGCGGAGGTATTTACAATAACTCTAGTAATACCCAGGGAGTCAACCTCACTTTTGCTAACAACGATGCTACCGATAGTGGTTCGGCAATCTATAGCGAGGGTACTGACGATACGACTCCCGTATACAACAACAGCATCTTCTGGGGTAATGTTGGTGGTGAAGATTCCATTGTTAATGATGGGGCGAATACTATTGTCAGCCAGAGTATCGTTCAGGGAGGATATGAAGGCTTAGATATCGCGGATGAAAATCCTGGATATGTCGATCGCGATGAAGGAGATTTGAGAATTTTAGGAAGCTCTCCTGGCGTAGACGAGGGTACTCCCGAACCAGTAACCGAAGCGAGGGATATTGCAGGTAATTCTCGCATTATTGGTAGCGATGTAGACTTGGGTGCTTACGAATATTACAGGCGGGGAGTTGAAATTGATGATGTTACTGTCACTGCTAATTCAGAAACTGCAGAATTTACCGTCAGCTTAGTCAACTATCTTGGCGATACCAGTAGCAGCAGCGAACCCGTGAGAATTGATTATACTACTGTTTCTGATTCTGCCGTAGCGGGAGATAACTTTACTGGTGCTAGCGGTACGGTTACTATCGCTCCAGGAGAAACATCCGCAACTATCGATGTCGCTGTCGATTCGACTGCTGCAGATATTGAAAACAAAATCAGCTTTGGTGTTATACTAGCAGATGCTACCAATGCAGAGATAATTGACAATCTGGGAGTAGCTTTCTTTGGTGCGGGTGCTAATACATCCCTCGATACAAATACAAACGAATTAACATCAAGTTCGCCCTCTGATATTTAATAAAGTGCCAAAAACTCTTA